>NZ_DRGY01000078.1 GCF_011049865.1 Marinobacter antarcticus
CCCATCCCAGGAAGGGAAAGGGAGAAGGACATGCTAGGGGTAAACTACCCGGATAAAACAGCAGATGCAGGCCCGCAGGATATTTACAGACGTATCGTCAAACAGGTCGGCGGTGTCATCATTGCCATCAGCACCCTGGTGTTGTTGTCATGGGTCTTTGATATCGAAGCGGGGAAACGGATACTGCCCAACTTTGAGTCAATGAAGTTCAATACGGCACTTTGCTTCATTGCCTGTGGCTTCATCCTGAGTCGTAAGGCATCTGCTGCGGCTTCCACCCGCGATCCGATCGCTGCGTCTCTGGCTTTATTCATACTCGTGGTATCCGGTCTTACGCTTTTCGAATACGGGTCAGGTTGGCGACTTGGCATCGATAATCTTGTGATTTCGGACACGACGACACCTCCAGAGAACTGGCCCGGGCGCATGTCGGCCGGCACGGCTTTATGTTTTAGCCTGGTCGGTGCTGCGTGGTTAGCCATCGCGCCGTCGCGTCGCCGCTCCATAATGGTATTTCAACTTCTCACCTTTGCAGTAATCCTGATCAGCGGCGCGGCGCTGATCGGTTATGTGTTCGGCGTGCAGCAGTTCAGACTGTCTGTTTTTTCCACCATGGCGTTGCACACGGCGGCGCTGTTTGTGCTCTGTGGTGTGGCCATGCTTTTCGTTCGGGCCGAAGATGGGCCCATGAGCTCTGCCGTGAGTCCCTACGTTGGTGGTCGCTCACTGCGGCGCTTGATGCCGTTCATTATCGTAACGCCGGTACTCGCGGGCTGGCTTAGCATGCAGGGTGTGGCGGCTGGCTACTACGCCGAGGCATTCGGTTTTGCACTGGGTAGCCTGTCCAGCATCCTCGTGCTTGGTTTTGTTGGCTGGCTCGGCGCCGATGCCCTCAACCGCGAGGAAGAACGCTTTCGCTCAACGATTGATTCCTCCCCCGTAGCCGCGATCATGATTGACGAGAACGGCATTATCGGGATGGCCAACCAGCGCGCGCATTCCTTGTTTCTTTATCCAGCACGTGAGTTGGTAGACATGCAGGTGGAAAATCTGATGCCTGACAGGTTCCGCCAGAACCGTATGGGCTTTCGCCGCGAGTATCTTCACTGTTCAGAGCAACGGATAGCGGAAAAAGGCCGAGAATTCTTTGCCCTGCGTCAGGACGGCACGGAGTTTCGAGCTGAGATCGCTCTGAACCCTGTGCAGACCGCCGATGGTCGTTATGTCATGGCGGCGATCATGGATATCACGGAGCGCGTAGAGGCTGAGCAGAAAATTCTGAGTCTGAATCGAATTCACAAGGTTCTGAGCGGTATCAATATGTTGATCGTGCGCGCCCAAACACGCGACGCGCTTTGCGATGAGGCCACACGGATCGCGGTGGAGGAGGGTGATCTGCCCGCAGCACTGCTGGTGGAGTACAACCGTGAGTCGGATCAGTGCAAGATTCTGCACTCACACGCGACCGACAAGCGGCTCCAGGCTCGACGTTTGTCCGGCTTCGAGACGGATACAATCCGTGAATGTCTTCAGAGCCATCACGCTGTTGTCTGTAACGACCTGGCTGAACACCACGGCCACGGTGATTTGCAGGGCCTGGTCGATCTCGGGATACGGGCACTGGTCGCGTTTCCGCTGACCTCCCAGGACGTCTCATTGGGGGCAGCTTTGGTGCTCTACCGGCACGACTCGTTTTCATTTGATCAGGCTGAAATGAAGCTTTTGCATGAGGTTGCCGGCGATATTTCGTTCGCGATTACTAATCTGGAAAAGAGCCAGCGTCTGGAGTATCTGACGCATTTTGACCGTGTTACGGATCTGCCAAATCGCCTGCTGCTGACCGACCGGCTGCAGCAGGCCATGTTCCAGGCTGACAGCCAACAGGGCATCCTCAGCATTTTGTATGTGGACATCGATCGCTTCAAACAGGTTAACGACAGTCTCGGGCACACAGGTGGCGATGCCGTGCTGCGACAGGTGGCGAAGCTGATCAGCTCATGCGTGGGCAAGGCCGATACCGTATCGCGCTGGGGCGGCGACGAATTCATTGTTCTGCTGCCTGGCAAGAGCGCCGCAGACGTCTCCGCGATTGCTAACGGCATTGCCGACGCGCTGCACTCGGTGATTGTGCTGCACGACGGCCAGGAGTTGTTCGTCTCGTGCAGCATGGGCATCGCAGAATACCCCCGCAACGGCACGGACATGGATGCAATGATCAACAGCGCCAAAAGCGCTATGACCATCATTAAGGAACTCGGAGGCAATGATTATCAGCATTTCGTGCCGCGAATTGAGGGGGCTGATGATGGGTTGGCTATGGAGACATCCTTACGACACGGATTGGTGCAGGGTCAGTTCCAGTTGTATTACCAGCATCAGATCAACATCGCGACTCGTCAGGTTGTCGGGCTGGAGGCCCTCTTGCGTTGGCATCATCCAACACAGGGCATGATCGCGCCAGATCGCTTTATTCCTTTGGCTGAGAAGACCGGATTAATCATACCTATTGGTGAATGGGTGCTGCGTGAGGCCTGCCTTAAGGGCGCCGCGGTGCCGGGGCTGAAAATGGCGGTGAACCTGTCTGCCCGCCAGTTCCATCAGGACAACCTCGTCGCCGTAGTGCAACAGATCCTGGAAGAAACCGAGATGACGCCGGCCGACCTGGAACTGGAAATAACGGAAAGCGCCCTGATGTACGACGTTGAATCGGCCATTATCACGATGACGGAGCTGGCCAACTTGGGCGTGAACATTTCCCTCGACGATTTTGGCACGGGTTATTCCAGCTTGAGCTACCTTAAGCGCTTCCCGATAAACACGCTCAAAATCGACAAATCCTTCATCGCAGAAGTGACGACGGACCCCGACAGCAAGGTGATCGTTAACACGATCATCGCCATGGCGCACAGTTTGGGGCTTAAAGTTATCGCTGAAGGCGTGGAGTTTGAAGAGCAGTACTTAATGTTGCTCAACCGCGACTGCGATCAAGCTCAGGGCTATCTGTTTTCCCGGCCAGTACCCCATCAAGAAGCGATTGGCATTGCCCGGCTTTGATTGCCTCGCGTCCTTCTTCCTTCCCTCCCGCCCCATCGCACCATAATCGAGCGTGTCTTTTCTGGCTGCACTTTTTTGGACCTGCCAACCTGCGCCATGATCTTGGCTGAGCGTCTTCTTTCGAAAGTAAATATCTGAAATATAAAGGAGTTTGTAAAGGCTGGAACGACTCATGCAGAGGTAGGTTGCGTCACTGACGAACTGCGCAATCCACTAGAATGCAAAGGACGATGAAATGAGCATCAACAAACTCGTTAAGCTGGGCCTCTGTGCCCTGGCACTCTCTATCTCTTTCAACTCCGTTGCAGCGGAAGATCCTATCAGGGTCGGTATTCTGCACTCCCTCTCCGGCACCATGGCCATCAGTGAGTCCACCCTGAAAGACACCATGTTGATGCTGATCGAAAAGCAGAACGCAGCCGGTGGCGTGCTGGGCCGCAAGCTTGAACCCGTGGTTGTCGACCCGGCCTCTAACTGGCCGCTGTTTGCAGAGAAAGCCCGTGAGCTGTTGGCAAAAGACAAGGTAGACGTGATCTTCGGCAACTGGACGTCGGTTTCCCGTAAGTCCGTGCTGCCGGTGATCGAAGAGCTGAATGGTTTGCTGTTTTACCCGGTTCAATACGAGGGCGAGGAGTCGTCCGAGAACGTGTTCTACACAGGTGCAGCCCCCAATCAGCAGGCCCTTCCGGCGGTTGATTACCTGATGAACAACATCGGCGTTGAGCGCTGGGTGTTGGCCGGCACCGACTACGTATACCCGCGCACCACCAACAAGATCCTCGAGACCTACCTCAAGGATAAGGGCGTGGCGGCCAGTGACATCATGATCAACTACACGCCGTTTGGTCACTCCAACTGGCAGGCCATCGTTTCCGATATCAAGGCGTTTGGTAACGCCGGCAAGAAAACCGCCGTGGTTTCAACCATCAACGGTGACGCCAACGTTCCGTTTTACCGCGAGCTGGGCAACCAGGGTATAGACGCGGCAGACATTCCGGTGATTGCCTTCTCCGTGGGCGAACAGGAATTGTCGGGCATAGATACCGGCCCTCTGGTAGGGCATCTGGCTGCCTGGAACTACTTCATGAGCGTGGACAGCGACGCCAACTACGATTTCATTGATGACTGGGTTGCCTACTCCGGCAATGAAAACGCCGTGACCAACGACCCCATGGAAGCGCACTACATCGGCTTCAACATGTACATCGAGGCGGTCAAGAAGGCCGGCACGGCTGACGTAGACGCGGTGAAAGACGCCATCATCGGCGTATCAGTGCCCAACCTCACCGGTGGTTACGCCACCATGATGCCCAACCACCACATCACCAAACCGGTGCTGATTGGCGAGATTCAGGACAACGGCCAGTTCTCCGTGGTCTGGGAAACGCCGTCTACCGTGGCGGGCGACGCCTGGTCTGATTTCCTGCCGGGGTCAAAAGACCTGATCAGCGACTGGCGCAAGCCGCTGTTCTGCGGAAACTTCAACGTGGTGTCCGGCACTTGCGGTGGCCAGGCGAAAGCCGCTGCCCAATAGTGTTTGAAACGGTCTGCATCACCGTTTCGCGGGCGCGGGGTTGTTCCTCGCCCGCTTTTTAACACAGCACTTTTGGCCTCACCCCTATTAACAATAACAGGACATAACCATGGGCATTTCCAGACTGCTCAGCCATCTTCTGTGCGCTTGCCTCTTGTGTTACGCCGGCTTTTCACAGGCGCAGGTAGAAGACACAGAAGCACAGAAACTGCTTACCGCACTGGCAGAATCCTCATTCGCGCAAAAGAAAGCCGTGGTCAATCAGATTGCCGAAAGCGGCGACGAACGCGCCCGGGGTTGGCTCGAATCCTTCTCCAGCAACAAGCTGGCGCGTGTTGAGTCCAGCGGGCAATTCATTATCGTGCTGGAAAACCGGGGCCGGGACTGGACCGTGGAAAGCGCGCTCACCGGCGAAAATCTTGGTGACATGTCCCGCCGCGACATAGACACCGTTCGCGTTAACAACGCGTTGCGTAACGAGATTGAAGGCATTCTCTCGGTTATCGATTTGAAGAGCCCGGATGAAGCCAACCGTTTATCCGCCGCCCGCGCGCTCAAAGGCAGCGTGGAAGGCACACTGGCCGAGCGCCTGCCGGAGCTGATTGACGCCGAGCAGAGCATGTCGGTTCAGGCTGCGCTTACCGAGGCCCTGGCCATTTTCAACGTGGAAGAGCAGGGCGACGTTGCTGCCGTGGCAACCCTCGCCGGCAGCCTCAATTCACAAGCCCGCGCCGCCCTGCAGCAGGCCATGCGCAGTGACAACGCCGAGCTTGCAGCTGCGGCCACCGACGCCATGGCAAGCATCGAGCAGAAGCTGAAGCTAAACCGCGCCGCCGAGACCCTGTACTTCGGGTTGTCTCTCGGCTCGGTATTGATGCTGGCCGCCATTGGCTTGGCGATTACCTTCGGCGTGATGGGCGTTATCAATATGGCCCACGGCGAACTCATCATGCTGGGTGCCTACACCACGTGGGGCATGCAGCAGTTGCTTCCGGGCCAGCCGGGTTTGGCGCTGATCCTGTCTATTCCCGCCGGCTTTCTGGTGTCGGCACTGGCCGGCATTGCGATAGAGCGCACCGTTATCCAGCATCTTAAAGGCCGCCCTCTGGAAACCTTGCTGGCCACCTTTGGCGTCAGCCTGATCCTGCAACAGTTGGTGCGAACGGTTATCTCACCGCTCAACCGCACGGTGATTACGCCTGACTGGATGAGTGGTTCGGTGATGATCAACGAAGCCCTGTCTCTCACACTCAATCGCCTGTACGTGATCGGCTTTGCGCTGGTGGTATTTGCGGGCCTGATGCTGATCATGCGCAAGACCCGCCTGGGCCTGGAAGTACGCGCCGTTACCCAGAACCGTGCCATGGCGCGTTCCATGGGCATCAAAGCAACCAGAGTAGACATCCTCACCTTCGCACTGGGTTCCGGCGTGGCCGGCCTGGCGGGTGTTGCGCTCTCCCAGATCACCAACGTTGGGCCCAACCTTGGCCAGAGCTACATCATTGATTCGTTCATGGTGGTGGTGTTCGGCGGCGTGGGTAGCCTGTGGGGCACCCTGCTGGCGGGTATGACGCTGGGCACGATCAACCAGCTTCTGGAACCCTGGGCCGGCGCTGTGCTCGCCAAAATCATGGTGCTGGTTTTCATCATCCTGTTCATTCAAAAACGCCCCCGGGGACTCTTTCCCCAAAAGGGCCGTGCGGCGGAGGGTTAAGGTATGTGGTTAACAAGACCCCTGCAGGAACGCTCCACTCGAATTTTCCTGGGTGTGCTGTTCGCCTCGCTGGTGATTGTTAGTGTGCTGCATGTGTTCATGCCGCAAGACAGCGCCCTGCATGTAAGCGCTTACACCGTTACGCTGCTGGGCAAGTACCTGTGCTACGCGTTGCTGGCGGTGGCGGTGGATCTGGTGTGGGGTTACCTCGGTATTCTCAGCCTGGGCCACGGCGCCTTCTTCGCCCTGGGTGGCTACGCCATGGGCATGTACCTGATGCGCCAGATTGGTGATCGCGGCGTGTATGGCGATCCGACCCTGCCCGATTTTATGGTGTTCCTGAACTGGCAGGAGTTGCCCTGGTACTGGCTTGGCTTCGACATGCCCTGGTTTGCGTTCATCATGGTGCTGCTGGTGCCGGGCATTCTCGCCCTGGTGTTTGGTTTTCTGGCCTTTCGTTCACGGGTAACCGGGGTGTACCTCTCGATCATTACTCAGGCGCTGACCTTCGCGCTGATGCTGGCCTTCTTTCGCAACGAGATGGGCCTGGGCGGCAACAACGGCCTGACCGACTTCAAAGACATGCTCGGTTTTGATTTGCGCACCGATGCCACCCGCCTTGGGCTGTTCATCGCCACCGGCGTTGCCCTGGCTATGGGTTACGTGATTTGTCGCGGCATTGTGACCAGCAAGCTGGGCCGGGTGAGTATTGCCTGCCGGGATGCCGAGGCGCGCACGCGCTTTCTGGGCTACCGGGTAGAGCGGGTGCAACTGTTTGTGTTTGTGGTTTCCGCCATGCTCGCGGGTGTGGCCGGTGCGCTCTACGTGCCGCAAGTGGGCATTATCAACCCCAGCGAATTCTCGCCGCTGTTCTCCATTGAGGTGGTGGTTTGGGTAGCGCTGGGTGGCCGCGCCACGCTTTACGGCGCCGTTATCGGGGCCATATTGGTGAACTACGGCAAAACCGTGTTCACCGGCATCATGCCGGACGCCTGGCTGTTTGCCCTTGGCGGCCTGTTTGTTCTGGTAACCGTGTTCCTGCCCAAAGGAATCGCGGGCCTGTTGTTCAAGCCGAAAAAGGCCAAGGTTGCCGACAACACACCCCCGGAACAGGAGGCGACCGCATGAGCATTCTTCAGGAACTGACCAATCGGGATCAAGTGTTTGAATTTCTCACGCCGGCGCAGTCCCCGGTGGATGTGCGGCACGGGCCTATCCTGTATCTGGAAGACGTGAACGTGAGCTTTGACGGCTTCAAGGCCATCAACAATCTCAACCTCACCATTGATGACGGCGAGCTGCGCTGCATCATCGGCCCCAACGGCGCCGGCAAAACCACCATGATGGACATCATTACCGGCAAAACCCGACCAGACACCGGCTCGGTGTGGTTTGGCAGCCGCCACAACCTGCTCAACCTGAGCGAACCAGACATTGCCACCCTCGGCATTGGCCGCAAATTCCAGAAGCCCACGGTATTTGAAGCGCTGACGGTGTTCGAGAACCTGGAGCTGGCCATGGCGGCGGACAAGCGGGTGTTCCCAACGCTTACCGCCCTGATGAAACCGGAATATCGGGATCGCATTGATGAAGTGTTGGAAATGATCGGCCTCAAGGCGCTGCGCCAGGCCCTCGCCGGCATTCTCTCCCACGGTCAGAAACAGTGGCTGGAGATCGGCATGCTGCTGATGCAGAAGCCGCGCCTGCTGCTGGTGGATGAACCGGTGGCCGGCATGACCGAACAGGAAATGGAACGCACCGCCGAACTGCTCACCAGCCTGGCCGGCAAACAGTCGGTGGTGGTGGTGGAACACGACATGGGCTTTGTGCGCTCCATCGCCCGCAAAGTCACCGTTCTGCACCAGGGCAGCGTGCTGGCGGAAGGCTCCATGGACCAGGTGTCTAATCACCCGGAAGTGATCAAGGTGTATCTCGGGGAGGAAGCTTGATGCTTGTTAATAGCCTGATGCCTGCTAATAGCCTGATGCTCAAGGTAGACAAACTCAACCAGTATTACGGCGAAAGCCACACCCTCTGGGATCTGGAGCTGGACGTGCCCCAGGGCCAATGCACCTGTGTGATGGGCCGCAACGGCGTGGGCAAAACCACACTGATGAAATGCATCATGGGCGAGGAAAGCGTGAAGAGCGGCTCCCTCACGTTCGCCCAAGACGTGGAACTCACCCGAAAGAAAATCGAAGATCGCTCCCGCCTGGGCATTGGCTACGTACCCCAGGGCCGGCAGATATTCCCGCTGTTGACCGTGGAAGAAAACCTGCGCACCGGCCTGGCCGTGCGCAAAGACGGCAGCAAAAAAATCCCCGAGCGGGTGTACGAACTGTTCCCGGTGTTAAAGGAAATGCGCCACCGCCGGGGTGGTGATCTCTCCGGTGGCCAGCAACAGCAACTCGCCATTGGCCGGGCGCTGGTCATCGAACCCCGCCTGCTGATCCTCGACGAGCCGGGGGAGGGCATCCAGCCCAACATCGTTGCGCAGATTGGCGAGGTTATCCGCAAGCTGATCAAGGAAGACGGCCTCACCGTGTTGCTGGTGGAGCAAAAGCTGCCGTTTGCCCGCAAATACGCCGACCGCTTCGCCATACTCGACCGGGGCCGCCGCGTGGCCCAAGGCGAAATCGCGGACCTGTCCGACGAACTGATCAAGAAGCACCTCACGGTATGACGGTTTTCCAGCGGGTAGAAGCTGTGCATCACCCAGAGCCTTTCCATCGATCAGGCCAGGAGTCTGGCCACCGTTTCGATTTGGCACGGCGCTGGGCCGCGGGTTTGTCTCTCGGCTTTGAAGCAAGGGTAGAGGCGCAAGGCAACGGTAAACAGAAGCCAATTACCCGCCTTGTGCGCCGAAAACATCATGGCCCCTTAAGAGTGCAGCGACCTTTTTATCCGGAAGGGCGGCACGGCTGCTGCCACGTGTATCTATTGCACCCGCCCGGCGGGCTGGTGAGCGGTGACGAGCTTCGCATTGAGGCCTCGGTAGACGATGGCGCCCACGTGCTGCTCACCACGCCGGCGGCGGCCAAGCTCTATAAAGCCGACAGCCACGGCGTGGCCTGGGGGCAGCACACCCGTCTGCAGGTGGCCAAAAACAGCATCCTCGAATACCTGCCCCAGGAAACTCTGGCGTTTGACGGCTCCCGGGGCGAGCAAACCACCACCATTGAACTGGAAACCGGCGCCAAGTGCCTCGGCTGGGAAATTCTCGCCCTCGGCCGCCCGGCCAGCAAGCTGCCGTTTGTCTCGGGCCATCTGGAACAGCGCTTTCGATTGCGGATGGACGGCCGCCCGTTATGGCTTGAACGCCAGCTTATGGACCCGGCCCATCCCCGATTTCAAGGCCACTGGGGCCAAGGCGGTGCCACCGTGCAGGCCACCCTGTGGGTGGTGGGGCTGGAAGACGAAGCCGCCGCCATCGAACAACTCAGGGAAACCCTGCCCGCCAACCCCCGCTGGGCCGTCACCCGCCGCCGTGGTGTGGTGCTGCTGCGTTATCTGGGGCAGGAAAGAAACGAAGCCTGGGCACTATGCCAGCAAGCCTGGGAACTGCTCAGGCCAAGACTCACCGGCCAGCCGGCCAGTGTTCCCCGAATCTGGCTGACCTGAACACCCTTACCCGCAAACTGCGCGAATAGCAGATTGATAAACGGAGTGACAGAACATGGAATTGACGCCCAGAGACAAAGACAAACTGATGCTGTTCACCGCCGGTCTGCTGGCTGAACGGCGCAAAGCCCGGGGCCTGAAACTGAACTACCCGGAAGCCATTGCCCTCATCAGCGCCGAAATTATGGAAGGCGCCAGAGCCGGCCAAACCGTGGCAGAGCTGATGAGCAGCGGAGCCGAGATTCTCACCCGGGAAGACGTGATGGACGGCATCGCCGACATGATCCCGGAAGTGCAGGTAGAGGCCACCTTTCCGGACGGCACCAAGCTTGTCACCGTTCACAACCCCATCGTATAAGGAACGCGCCATGATTCCCGGAGAATACCAACTCAAAGACGGCGATATCGAGCTTTGCCAAGGCCGCGAACGCATCCAGATTGACGTGGCCAACACCGGCGACCGCCCGGTTCAGATCGGCTCCCACTATCACTTCGCCGAAGCAAATCCTGCGCTGAATTTTGATCGGGCCAAGGCAAGAGGCTATCGCCTGGACGTGGCAGCCGGTACCGCCATTCGGTTTGAGCCGGGCCAGTCCCGCCAGATCACTCTGATTCCATTTGCCGGCCGTCGCGAGATTTACGGCTTCCGAGCCGACGTAATGGGCAAGCTGGAGGCGCAAAAATGAAAATCAGCAGACAAGCCTACGCCGACATGTACGGCCCCACCGTGGGCGATCGCGTGCGGCTGGGCGACACCGAGCTGTGGATTGAGGTCGAAAAAGACCACACCCACTACGGCGACGAAGTAAAATTCGGCGGCGGCAAAGTCATCCGCGACGGCATGGGCCAAAGCCAGCTTGCTGACGACACCGTGATGGACACCGTTATCACTAACGCCCTGATTCTCGATTGGTGGGGCATCGTAAAAGCCGACGTGGGCCTCCAGAACGGCCGCATCGCCGCCATCGGCAAAGCCGGCAACCCCGACACCCAGCCAGATGTGACCCTCGTGATTGGCCCCGGTACCGAAATCATCGCCGGCGAAGGCAAAATCCTTACCGCGGGTGGCATCGACTCCCACATCCACTTCATCTGCCCCCAACAGATTGAAGAAGCCCTGATGAGCGGCATAACCACCATGCTCGGCGGCGGCACCGGCCCGGCCACCGGCACCAACGCCACCACCTGCACACCCGGTGCCTGGCACATGGGCAAAATGCTGCAGGCTGTGGACAGCATGCCCATGAACATCGGTTTTCTGGGCAAGGGCAACGCCAGCCTGCCTGAAGCCCTGGATCTGCAAATAAAAGCCGGCGCTATCGGCCTGAAACTGCACGAAGACTGGGGCACCACCCCGGCCAGCATCGACAACTGCCTTACGGTGGCCGACAAGTACGACGTGCAGGTAGCCATCCACACCGACACCCTGAACGAATCCGGGTTTGTGGAAGACACCCTGGCCGCGTTCAAAGAGCGCTGCATTCACACCTACCACACCGAAGGTGCCGGTGGCGGCCACGCGCCAGACATCATCACCGCTTGCTCCAAGCCCTACGTGCTGCCGTCGTCAACCAACCCCACGCGGCCCTACACCGTGAACACCATCGACGAACACCTCGACATGCTGATGGTGTGCCACCACCTGGACCCGAACATTCCCGAAGACGTCGCTTTCGCCGATTCCCGCATTCGCCGCGAGACCATCGCCGCAGAAGACATCCTGCACGACCTGGGCGTTATCTCGATGATCGCGTCTGACTCCCAGGCCATGGGCCGGGTGGGTGAAGTGGTGTGCCGCACCTGGCAAACCGCCCACAAAATGAAACAGCAGCGCGGCCTGCTGCCGCAAGATGAAAGCCTGGGCGCCGACAACTTTCGCGCCAAACGCTACATCGCCAAGTACACCATCAACCCCGCCATCACCCACGGCATTGGCCACGAAGTAGGCTCGGTAGAAGTGGGCAAGCTGGCGGACCTGGTGCTGTGGAACCCGGCGTTTTTCGGCGTAAAGCCGGCCCTTATTGTGAAGGGCGGCATGATAGCCGCTGCGCCCATGGGCGATCCCAACGCCTCAATCCCCACGCCCCAGCCCGTGCATTACCGGCTTATGTTCGGCGCCTTCGGCAAAGCCGCCAGTGCCACGCGCCTGACGTTCGTAAGCCAGGCCGCGCTGGATGCCGGCATTGGCAAAGAACTGGGCCTGGACAGCCCGCTGGCGGCCTGCAAAAACGTGCGGCAGGTGCGCAAAGCCGACATGAAACTGAACGACGCCTGCCCGCACATCACCGTAGACCCGCAAACCTACGAAGTGCACGCAGACGGCGAACTGCTTACCTGCGAGCCGGCCTCTGAACTGCCCCTGGCCCAGCGCTACCACTTGTTCTGAGCCAAAACCGGAGAACCTTATGTTGGAACTGATTAAACGCATTACCCACGTAGACACCGCCGAAATTCACGATAACCTCACCCTGCCATACGAACTGCGCATGCGAGGCCGGCTGCGAACCACCACAGAAACCAGCCAGGACGTTGGCCTGTTTCTGGATCGTGGCCCGGTATTGCGGGATGGCGACCTGCTGCAGGCCAGAACCGGCGAAATCATCCGAATTCGCGCGGCGGAAGAACCCGTGGTGACCGCCCACATCAAAGCCGGTTTGCCCATGGCACGCCTGTGCTACCACCTGGGCAATCGCCACGTATCCCTGGCCATTGGTGAGGACAAACAGTGTGGCTGGATTCGGTTTCCGCCAGACCACGTGCTGGAAGAACTGGCCGAACGCCTGGGCGCCGTGCTTGTGCGCCACACAGCGCCGTTTGATCCCGAACCGGGCGCCTATTCCAAGGCCGGACAAGCATCTGGCCATCACGGGCACGGCCATGCTCACGCCCATTAACAGCCTTGCCGCAGCAGCCAACGACCTGGCATTGCTGGGCCTGATGCAACTGGTCAGCCCAGCGCTGCCCATCGGCGCCTTTGCCTGGTCTCAGGGGTTGGAAAGCGCCTTTGAACTCGGATGGGTCGATAACGAAACAGGCTTGAAAGACTGGCTGGAGGGCGTTCTGGAAGATGGCCTGAGCCGCTGCGAATTGCCCCTGCTGATGCGTTTGCAAAGCGCTTGGGCAGCCGACGATGCCGAGGCTATTGCACAGTGGAACGACTGGCTGCACGCCACCCGGGAAACTGCCGAACTGAGCGACGAAGACACCCGCCTTGGCGGGGCACTGGTCACCCTGCTGCGCAACCTGGGCCTGCTGCCCAATGCCAGCCTGATTCCCGAGCAGCCGGGTTACATCACCATGTTCGCCTGGGTGGCCCACCACCGGAATGTACCCGGGCGCCAAACGTTACTCGGCTTCGCCTGGGCCTGGCTGGAAAACCAGCTGGCAGTTGCCTGCAAAGCGTTGCCCCTTGGCCACACCGCCGCCCAACGCATCACCGAACACATGCGCCCCCTGTTGGTAACCGCCGTTGAAATTGCCCTGCAGCGGGACGACCAAGAGCTTGGCCCGATATTGCCCGGCCTCGCCCTCGGCAGCGCCCTACACGAAACCCAGTATTCACGGCTTTTCAGAAGCTGAAGAACACACATTGATGACAAGAGAAACGGAGAACACGCCATGAAACATTGTTTGAGAGTGGGAGTCGGTGGCCCGGTAGGCTCCGGCAAAACCGCCCTGTTGCGCCAACTGTGCAGTGCCCTGAAAGACCACTACGACATAGCCGTGGTGACCAACGACATCTACACACGAGAAGACGCCGACTTCCTGCTCAAGCACGACGCCCTGCCAGCCGACCGCATCCTGGGCGTGGAAACCGGCGGTTGCCCCCACACCGCCATCCGCGAAGATGCCTCCATGAACCTGGCGGCCATAGACGATCTGCAAAACCGACACCCGAACCTGGAACTGGTGCTGATCGAATCCGGCGGCGACAACCTCTCCGCCACCTTCAGCCCGGAACTGTCTGACCTCACCCTGTACGTGATCGACGTATCCGCCGGCGACAAAATCCCCCGCAAGGGCGGCCCCGGCATCACCAAATCCGACCTGCTGATCATCAACAAGATCGACATCGCCGAATACGTGCATGCCTCACTGGACGTGATGGAGCGGGACTCCAAAAAGATGCGCGGCGAGCGGCCGTTTGTGTTTGCCAACCTGTATGACGGGGTAGGGCTGGAGACCATTATCAGCTTTATTCTGGAGCGCGGGATGCTGCCGGAACGGCGCCCTGAAAAACTTGCCGAAACAGCCTGAAGGCCCGGTGAACAGAATCTATTGAAAACCAGGAGAAACATTATGAAAGCAATCACCCGAGTACTGATGGCCACCGGCCTGATGGTTACCGCCACAGCCGCCTCCGCTCACGCCGGCCACGACGCAGGCACCGGCTTCGCCAGCGGCCTGTTGCACCCCATGCTTGGCCTGGACCACCTGTTGGCCATGGCCGCCATCGGTTTCTGGAGCGTGCGCCAGTCCGCCACCCTGAAAAGCGGCACACCCCTTTTCGTGATCGCTGGCATGATCCTCGGGGCAGTCATCGCCTGGGGCGGAATGAGCCTGCCCGGCGTTGAAACCGGTATTGCACTCTCGGTGCTGCTGGCGGGTATTCTGATTGCGACTATGACCAAACTGCCCACCGCCGTAGGCGGAACACTGGTAGCGGCCTTTATGGTGTTTCATGGTTTTGCGCATGGCACCGAAATGCCGGCTGGAGCGGCGTTGTTGGCTTATTTGGCTGGTTTCTCTATTGCCACACTGGCGCTTACGTTTGTAGGTCGGGGACTTGGTGCATTGATGCAAAAGGCTGATAATCGGTTTGGGCGAGTGCTGGGTGGTGTGGTTGCTGCAACTGGGGCTTTGCTTGCAGTGGCGTAAGATAAGAGATTTGGATAAAAAATAGCGATAAAACAGAAAGCTGCGTGGGCCTACCGCGCAGTTTTTTATTGGTGCGCCAGGCATGGCGCGCAGCGCCTTGACGGCGCTATTCCCTGAGCTGTGGTGGCAATGGGATGACTTGGCGGTGGAAGTCCGCTACCGACCCGGCAAGGGGAACGGTTAGCCGAACGGCAAGGGTGTCCACCGC
>NZ_DRGY01000079.1 GCF_011049865.1 Marinobacter antarcticus
CCGCTTTTTTCAAGGCTTTTCGAGCGGTATCGCTCAGTTCAATTGCTGGGGCAACACGCATGATAATGACTCCACCGGGGGATAGTGACTATTCTAACCCAGGCAGAAAGATATGTATCCTTATTTGTGATGCACTACACTAGATTACCTTTTACCCTACGATTTCTCGCCACTGACCGTGCTGAGCTATATGCTCGTGCTCGGATTCTACGGCGTCGGTCTTCTGCGAATGCCCGATGAAGATCGCCCCGGTGGCCTCAGAATTTTCGCCTTCGTTCTAGGCGTGATGATCTGTTATGGCGTCATGCAAACCCGCTTCGACTACTACGCTCAGTACATGTTCTTCGTCCATCGCGGCCAGCACCTGATTCTTCATCATATCGGCCCGATCCTGATCGCCCTTTCGAACCCCTTGCCGATCATGCGGTTTTGGTACGCCAAAATGAGCCCCGGCCTGAAGAACGCTCTCAGGCCAGTGGGATGGATGTATCAAGTGCTTCAATACCCCTTGATCGCTCTGATCCTGTTTGTGGGCCTAATCTATTTCTGGCTCTGGCCGTCGATCCATTTCGACGCCATGCTCAGCCGGGACCTGTACTGGATCATGAACTGGAGCATGCTGCTGGATGGCCTGCTCTTCTGGTGGCTGGTTTTTGATCCCCGCCCACCCGCGATCACCTCATCACTGGGTTATGGCAGGCGCATGCTGGTTCTGGCTGCGGCAGGCGTACTCCAGATGTTTCTGGGCGCATGGATCGTGTTTTCCAGAGACATGGTCTACGACGTTTATGAAGTCTGTGGCCGCGCCTGGCCCATTGACCCTGACGTCGACCAGCTACTAGGCGGCATGCTGACCTACATACCGCCGGCCATGATGAGCGTCCTCGGCATTCTGCTTATCCTCCGGCGCGCCATGCACCAGGACGGGAAATACCCTAAACCTTCCAGACAATCCAAGGAAACCACCCAATGAGTTTTGGTTTTAGCAAAAAACAGGCCTCCAGGCCTTTGGCAATTTTCACGATCATGCTGGCTGCGTTTCTGGCTGGTTGCTCTGACAACCAGATTAGCTACAACGGCAAAGATCTCAGCGGCCTGATGCCAGAGCTTGAATTCAACCTGATCAACAGCGACGGTGACCAGGTAACGGCAGAGGATTACAGCGGCAAAGTGAGAATGATGTTTTTTGGCTTTACCTCTTGCCCGGACATTTGCCCGACCGCTATGCAGACATTGAGCCGGGCAAAAAGTGGCCTGCCACCTGAACTTCAGGACGACGTGTTGATGTTATTTGTGAGCGTTGACCCTGAACGGGATACGCCTGAGCGTCTGGATAAATACGTCAGTTTTTTCGGTGAGAATATTGTCGGCCTGACAGGAACGGAACCACAGCTTCGCGAGCTGGCCAAACGCTACCGGACGACTTTTGGTTATGGCGAACCGAACGAAAAGGGCAACTACGACGTTTCCCACAGCAGCGCGGTTTATATATTTGACCGTCAGGGACAGGCCCGGCTGCTGATCAGACCAGACCAGGGGGCAGAGAAGATTAGCCAGGATCTCATCGCTCTCGCTCAGGGGAACTCCTGAAATCATTCTGGAGATTCGGCGTACCAATTTGTTTAGCTACTGTCAGGTTGAAGCCAAGAGCCGTGAAGGCGGAGATAACGTTTTTGAAGTGCTGGGCACACAAATGTTTAATAGCACTAAGCATAAGAAACAGACCCTCCGATTTGCGAGAAAACCGTTGGTTACCGATTGCCGGTCCTCCCAGAGGAATTAAACTACTGGATCAAGCTATCAAATAACTGAGGATAAGTTCACGTTGATGGGGCAGAGTGCCCCATCATCTATCGAATCCGTACACTGCACATTCCGACAAGTCACGGGCAGAGAACTCTTACTGACAGTGCAACAGAGGTAAGGAAGTTTGCACTAAAGCCTAAAAAGTGTTGCTTTTACTATACGAGTGAGCAGAACGATCTTTAATCGAAATGCGTTGCATCATACTTGTTGCCCACTTCACGTCTGAGATCGTTGGTACTAATGACTCGCTCACTCACGCGGCAATGATTTTCGTATAATTCAGCGTCATATAAGCGAGCTTGAATCGCAGCAAGGGTGCCAGGGGCCCGAAAAACTGGTTACCGCCCTCTGGTAAATGTGCATATGTCGCCCGGTTTTATAGGGTTACAAAAACTTACCAATTACAGCTGAGCGCAGCTGAGGCTATGTGGATCCGAGATTTTTTGCAGCAATGCCGCTGAAAGGAGCTTGGCCATGGTGATCGGCGAGTGGCCTCTATTAAACAAAAGCGAACATTCGAGTCAGAGCTTTCCTCCAGAGCCTCCAGTCATTCAGTAATCCTCTTCAAGCAGGCCAACAAGGTCCTGCCGAATGGATTGAGCGCTTAAATCTTCCGGCCGGATAAGCAGGCGAGGATTACCCTCACGATCAAACACATAGACTGCACCGCTGTGAGTAACGGCATAGTCACCTTCTGCGTCCGGTTCTTCATGCCCGAACGTCGTCCGGTATCGCTGGGTAAGCGTGCGGAGGTCAGAGGCGTTGCCGGTCAGCCCGATGATTTTGTCACCAAAAAAATTGACGTACTCCGCCAGGCGTTCGGGTGTGTCGCGCTGAGGATCGACACTGACGAACAACGTAAGTACTTCCTCCTGATTTTCCGTGCTCAGCCCGCTGACGGCCTGGCTGAGTTTTTGCAGAGCAGTGGGGCAAACATCAGGGCAAGAGGTAAATCCGAAAAACAGCATTCGTACCTGACCACTGTAATCATCGCCTGAAACCCGTGTTCCCTGACTGTCGATCAAATCGAATTCAAGCTTGGGCATCACGCCGCTGATGTCTGTCCCGTGCCAATCCGGCGGATCATCGCCCATGCAGCCAACAAGGAGGATTGCCAGCATCATCAATGCAATGGATGCAAAGCGCTTTGCGTGGTGTTGGAAGCAGGGTTTGATCATCAAGTGGTGTCCTTCAATTACGTGTTGGAAGGATTCTGGTGTCCCAGAACAATCGCCAAGTCTTCCGGCACCGCCATCGGTTCAAATGCGCTGACGTTGGCACGTCCCGTATTGCCGACAGGAACCCGGATTCGTGAAACCAGCAACGCAGCGAAGGCCCGAGCCAGCTGACCGAGAACCTCGCGAGCATCGCGCGCGTGCCAGCCAAGCCGGAGCATGCGCAAATGTGTTGTCGTGTGCGCTAACGCGAACTTCTGGCTCAGAATATGAGCCCGTTCAAGATGTCTGAACGCTGTAGCGACATCGCCCTGATTGTCAGCATCAGCGGCTGCTGCCGGTTCTGTCAGATAGAACGTCTTGAGTTCACTGTTCACTGCTCAGTTCTCCTGCCTTATCGGCCAGCTAAGTTGTGGGCAAAGATTTGCCCGGGATCAACCGAGTCTTCCGAGTACCGGAAATGCGGATAACATCCATGATGCAAACCGGGTCATCTGTCCCGTCAGCACCATTACCCCCATAACAACCAGAACCAGCCCTGCCAGGATTCTCAGTGACTGACTCCAGCGGCTCATCCAGCGCACTCGCGCCCGAAAGTGCTTAATAAATAAAGCCGTTGCCAAAAATGGAATTGCCAACCCCAGCGAATAAACGGCCAGGTACAGCATGCCGGTTTCAGCATTCGCATGGGTGGAACTGAGAGCCAGGATAGCGCCCAATATCGGGCCAATACACGGTGTCCACCCGACGGCAAAGGCCAAGCCGAGAAGGAACGCTGCCGTGGGCCGTCCACCCTCAAGGGTTTGCCCAAAGCGCCAGTCGCGCTGTAACGCGGGCATGCTCCACCAGCCCAGCATAAATAGCCCCATCAGCACAATCAGAATGCCCGCCACCAGATTGGCTTCCTGCCGGTAGGCCATCAGCCACTGACCGAGCAGACTAGCGCTGGCACCAAAAGCGATGAACACTACACTGAACCCAAGGACAAAACAGATACTGAGCCACAGAGATTGCAGTCGACTCGAACGGTCTGTGACAGTGCCGCCCGTAACGACCGATAGATACCCCGGAACCAGCGGCAGAGTGCAGGGTGAGAAAAATGACACCAGGCCGCCAAAAAAAGCAGCCAGCATTCCCCATGTCGCAAGATCTGGCATTTCCGTGAGTCCTCAATTTTCTGAGTTCAGTTGACGGTGGAGGGCATCAAGCCCATCCGTGTTTTGTTCGACACCGGTCGACTATTTCTGTGCGTCTGGGAGCGACTCCTGAACAAGACGAAGTAGCGGTTTGGGACCAAACTCCGTGAGTTGGCGGCCATTCACGAAAAAAGTCGGGGTGCCCCGAACACCGATGGTTTTGACGTCCTGCATGTCCTGATCAAGGATGGCGCTTATCCGTTCGGATTGCATATCCTCACGGGCTTGGGACAGGTCCAGACCGGCTGCCTCGGCCGCTCCCCATGCCTTGGCAACCTTCGGGTCGTCGTGCCAGGCCGGCTGCACCTCCAACACAGCTTCCAGCACCGGTTCATAGACATCTTGCAGGCGAGCTGCTTCCAGAATTCTGGAGACTTCCTCGGAACCCTGATGGAACATTGTGTACCGCAAAACAAGCCGCACCTGGCCTGGATACTCAGCAAGTATCTGTTTCACGATCGGGTAGAACGCCCGGCAGGCTTCGCAGGAGGGGTCGAAAAACTCAACGATGATCACCGGTGCGTCGGCAGGCCCGAATGTGGGCGAATGGAAGCGTACCAATGCTTGTTGGTTCGCGATCGGTTCGGCAGCGGCAACAGACTTTTCGCCGGTGGTGGCCGTTTTTTGAGGCTGCTGGGGCTGTGGCTTGAATAGGACGGCGGCTGAAAAGGCTGCGATCAGCACGAGACACACGACAACAAAGATGGCACGACGATTCATGTATGAACTCTCCGACGGATAAGCAAGAGCAGAATGATGATGGCAACAAAAATGGCCAGCGATAGAAACGGAAGCGGCAGCCCACCAAATATCGTCATTCCGTCACCCGAGCAGGACGGGCCAGTGGCCGTGCAGGGCTGAATGGGTTGTGGAATGAGCCCCACATAAAGCAGTGAGTGGGCTAGAGCGAACAGGGAGCCAATGACAGACAGCGGCATAGCGTAGCGCCAAACGTTAAAATCCGAGTAGTAGCAGGCGACTGCGAGAATCACCGCCAACGGAAACATGAAGGCGCGCTGAAACCAGCACAGAACGCACGGAGCCTGCCCGAGAACTTCCCCGATGTAGATGGCTGAAAGCGAGGACCCCGCCGCCAGTAGCCAGGCTGACAGCAGCAGCCCCCATGGAATCACCCGGTTATTGGTGGTCACCGGGATGGCTCTCTGGATTCATTGGCACAAGTGCTTTGCGAAGAAGAGCAGCAGCTGTTTCCAGCGGTATCGCCTTCATCTTTGCTCGATTTATCGGCGGTTTCAGCCCCACCGGCACGCCATTCCTCCATACCCTCACGGATGACCTGCCAAGCGGAGTGCAGGAATAGCGCAGCAATGGCGAGGCCCACAATGATGTCCGGCCAGAGGGTATTGGTGAGGGCGACCAATCCTGCCGCAATGATTACACTGCTATTGGCGAACAGATCGTTCCTGGAACACATCCAGGTGGAACGCATATTGAGATCGTCCGCACGATGACGGTAGAGCAACACAAAACAAACGCCGTTTGCAAACAGGGCAAGAGCGCCGACAGCGCCCATCCACTCGGCGGCGGGCACTTCCTGTATCACCAGCTTGCGGATGGCATCGGCGACAACAACAAGCCCGAACAACAGCATAAAGCCGCCTTTGAACAAAGCCGCTCCGGCACGCGCGCGACGGCTTCGGTCCAGCACGAACAGTGTCAGTGCATAGACAGACGCGTCGCCAAACATATCCAGCGAATCGCCCAGCAACGCGGTAGAGCTTGCAATCCAGCCGGCGCTGAATTCCACCACAAACATCACTGCGTTGATGGCAAGCGCAATGTAAAGCACCCGGCTTTGGCTCGCTCGCAATTGTGCCAGTTCACCGGCCTTGTTTTCACAGCAGCTGTCCACGACGAACCCTCCTAAAACGTGCAATACATCGATACACTGGTGGTTATAGTAACTATAAGGTCAATAGCGATGAGCGAAAAAAGGAACACGGTCGGTCGGCTAGCTGATGATACGGGCGTTAAGCCCGTGACCATCCGTTATTACGAAAAAATTGGACTGTTGCCGAAAGCGACCCGCTCGGAGTCGGGCTATCGTCTCTACTCCGAAGAGGATCATTCGCGGCTGCTGTTTATTCGACGAAGCCGCGGGCTCGGATTTAGCCTTGACGATATTCGTGAACTGCTTTCACTGGCGGATCGTCAGCAGGAGTCCTGTGCGGGTGTGGACGCCAAAGTTGAACAACAACTGGTTCAAGTGCGCTCTCGACTGAAAGATCTACATGCAATGGAACACGAGTTGGAAAGACTGAGTGCGTGTTGTGACGGCGGAGTTATTATGGACTGCCGAATTATCGAGACACTCTCCGGCTCTGCTTAACCACTTTGTATGTGCCCGCCAACCAGGACTGTCTCAATTCGAGTTGGGACAGTCTATTCAGTCAGGCATCCTCCTGAATAAGAGCAACGAGGTCATGCCGAATTTCTTCTCTACTCAGATCGGGCCGCATTAAGAGGCGGGGGTTACCTTCGCGATCAAATACATAAATCGCGCTGCTGTGTGACACCGCATAATTTCCATCAGCGGCAGGTTCGTCATAACCGAAGGTTGTTCTATATCGTTTTGCCAGTTCACGAAGCTGGGGTTCTTTTCCAGTGAGTCCTACAATATTGTCGCCGAAGAAATCCACGTATTTTGCGAGACGCTCAGGCGTGTCACGTTTCGGATCGACACTCACGAACAAAGTGAGTACTTCATCCTGAAGCGCGGGGTCCAGGCCACTGGTTGCCTGATTGAGTTTTTGCAGGGCGGTCGGGCAAACATCGGGGCACGAGGTGAACCCGAAAAACAGCATTCTCACGCGGCCACTGTAATCATCGCCAGATACAGACTTGCCCTGGCTATTGATCAGGTCGAATTCCAGCTCAGGCATCAAGCCACTGATGTTTTTACCGTTCCAGTCTTCCTCGTCATTGCCAAAGCAACCAGTCAGCAATAGGGATGCTATCAGCGTTAAGGTCGCCGATATGATGTTGGTGCGCTGTCGCCAGAAGCGAGTTCTCATGACGCTGTTTCCTCAAGTTGTTTGGATTGGTTGGTATATTTTCCGTCCTGATGCATGGCTCGCCGGAGCATCAGAAGAATGCCAAGAATGCTCATCATGGCCGGAGGAATATAGGTCAGCATGCCTCCCAGTAGCTGGTCGACTTCCGGGTCCAGCGGCCAGGCCCTGCCACAGACTTCGTAAACGTCATAGACCATGTCACGTGAAAACACGATCCACGCCCCAAGAAACATCTGAAGCACACCTGCGGCGGCCAGAACCAACATGCGTCTGCCATACCCCAGCGATGAGGTGATCGCCGGCGGTCTTGGATCAAAGATCAACCACCAGAACAGCAGGCCATCCAGCAACATGCTCCAGTTCATGACCCAATACAGATCCCGGCTGAGCATGGCGTCAAAATGGATTGATGGCCACAGCCAGAAATAGATAAGCCCGACAAACAGGAAAAGGGCGATAAAAGGCTGTTGCAGAACGTTATAGACCCAGCCCAGAGGCCTCAATGTATGCCTCCAGCCCGGGCTGATTTTTGCGAACCAGAACCGCATGACCGGTAAAGGGTTGGACAGGGCGATCAGGATCGGACCGATATGATGAAGAATCAGGTGCTGACCCCGATGGACGAAGAACATGTATTGTGCGTAGTAATCGAAGCGGGTCTGCATCACCGCATAACAGATCAGTACCCCCAGGGTGAACGCAAAGATCCGCAGTGAGCCTGGCCGGTCCTGTTCCGGCATCCGAATTAGCCCGACGCCATAGAATCCCATCACGAGCATGTAGCTGAGTATGGTCAGCGGCGAGAAATCGTAGGGTAAAAGGTAGTCAAGCAGTGACATAGCGTTGCCGGTTGTTTTGTTGTTATTTCAGTGACCCTACCTTGGATGTCACCAGGTCGTACAGTTCCTGAGGCCCCAGGCGGCTCAAGGTGTCTCCGTTAACGTAGAATGTTGGGGTTCCGGAAATTCCAACCGCCTTAACGTCCGCAGCATCCTGTTGAATAATGCCGTCAATCTCGGGTGAGTTCATACCGGCCCGAGCGGCTTCGACATCAAGTCCGGCTGACTCCGCCGCATCCCATGCTGCGGCGACCTTTGGATCATCGTGCCATTTCGGTTGTGCTTCCATAACAGCGTCCAGTACCGGCTCATAGACCCCCTGTTCACGGGCGGTTTCCAGGATTCTGACGGCCTCTTCCGAGCCTTTGTGAAACAATACGTAGCGCAGTACCAGACGCACGTTGTCCGGGTAGGCAGCCTGAATCTGTTTCACATAGGGATGCATGGCGCGACAACCTTCGCAGGATGGGTCGAAGAACTCGACAATGGTTACCGGCGCGTCCTCAGGGCCAATAACGGGAGAGTAATCCCTCACCAGTGGCGTTTTTTCAACAACGGCGGGTTCATTAGTGCCCTGGGAGCGATCGTAAATAACAAAAGCACCAGCAAAGACAACCAGACAAAAAAGAAGGAGACTGATGACCAGGGTTCGGGTTTGCACGGGAGATTTTCCTATTTTAAATGAGTTTACGGGTTTCAGATTATTCAGGTGTCCGGTAGCAGCCGACTAGGCACCCACCGCAGATAAAGCATCATTCCAAACAGTTCCAACAAAGACTGGACGACAATCACCACGACGGCCACAGCCCAGGCCTCTGGCATTGACAGTGCCAAAGGTAAAACCACGAAGGAGTTGCGTGTTCCTAGGCTGAAGATGACGGTGCGACCGGTTTCTACCGGTAATCGAAAGACCCGGCGCAGAGCCTTTCCAACCAGAGCCGCAGCTAGAAGATAGGCCGGAAACAGAATCATCAAGGGCCAGATAAGTGAGCCGGTACTGTCGATCTGGCTGACCTGTGTCATTGAGATGATGAACAGTACGACTGTCAGCAGAGGGACCGGCATCAGACCCATGAAGCGAATGAACCCGATGGCTTTTCTGGAGTTTTCGGCCCATTTTTCAGTCAGAAATGCCAGGATAAGCGGGACAATAATCAGCCCGCCAAAGGCCGGCAGGAGGTGCCGCCCAAGCTCAAGATTCACGTCGAACTGATTACCCATGAAAAGCCAGAGGTAAAGTGGAAGAAGACCCAGTTGAGCAATCAGCAGAACCGGTGTTGCCGCAATGGCTCGGGTGCTGTCCCCCTTGCCTAGGTGAGTGAAGGTGACAAACCAGTCGGTACAGGGCATCAGCAATACCAGAAGCACTCCCAACTTCAGCGCGTCATTGTCCGGCAGCGCCAATATCAGCAAGGCAGTGATCGCCGGCATGACCAGAAAATTTCCGGTGAGCAAGGCACCCATGAACCGACGGTCCCGGAACATATCAGACAGGTGGGTCAACGGTGTTTGAGTAAATGTGGCGTAGAGCAGAACTCCGAGCAACCCCCAGATTAAGTAATCCGGCACACTGTCACCGAGGGACGATGTCCAATCCACAGACAGTCCGAAAACAACAGCGATGAGGTAGGCCCAGACCTGGTGGCGTTCAATTACGTCTCGCATGGCGTGCTCGTAACCGAGTGGAATGTCGGCCATTCGCAGCATATCTGCCACACGGTACCCTTTTCAGCAGCCCTGCTAGCCATGGCCATAAGTATGGGCATCTTTGTGACTGTGATCAGGATGTTCAAACTCCAATGTTGAATGAGTGATGCCGAACTCGTTTTCCAAAGTTCGTTTTATCCCACCCTTGACTTTTTCAAGTTCATTCCAGGCACTTATTTCGACCACCACATGGGCGTCGAGGGAGGCATCATGCTCACCCATCTGCCAGAAATGTACGTGGTGAAGGTCTAAAACGCCTTCTACGTTTGATAAAGCCTCGATGACAGAATCTGTGTCGATATCCAATGGACTACCCAGCATGAGTGTCCGGATGGTTCCGCCGATTTCCGTTAGACCCAGGTAGAGAATATAGCTTGCGATACCAATTGTGATCGCGGGATCAACCCAACGCATGTCGTACAGGAGAATCAGGGCGCCGCCTACAACGACTGCAATTGACGCAAACGCATCAGACAAGTTGTGTAGAAACAGCGCACGGATGTTGACGCTGTCCTTTTGCATGGAGTAAGTAAGCAGCGCGGTCAAACCATCCACTACCAATGCGATAATGCCAAGCCAAACTACCCACCACCCCTTGATTTCCGGGGGATCTATGAATCGCATGCCACCTTCGTAGATCAAATATGCCCCGATCATTATCAAAGTGGTGTAATTTATGAGTGCCGCAACAACCTCAATTCTCCCGTAGCCAAAGGTCATCTTCGAGTCGGCCGGGCGGCGTGCAATCTTCCGCGCCGCAAATGCGATAAATAGTGACGCCATATCCGAAAAGTTGTGTATAGCGTCGGCTATCAGCGCCAAGCTGCCAGCGAAGATCCCTCCAGCGATCTGAGCCAAGGTTAGGATACCGTTCGCCCAGATAGCTACTGCAACTCTCTTATCCTTAGTATCCGGTGACATGTGAGCATGCTCGTGGCCCATTGTTTTCTCCTTGGTCGTTGCTGTTCAATTAAACGTAGTCGCAACACTCGCTAAGCCTGGCTCAGAGGGCTTAGCGAGTGTTGCGACCGCGCGAAAACTAGCCATTCTGGCGATTTTCCATGTTATTCCCGGCACCTTTCTCGGCTGTGAAGCTCGTGACCAAAATCATGGCCACGCCCAGGACGATGAACACGTCGGCAAGGTTGAACGCCGGCCAGTGCCGGGATTGCCAATGAAAATCCAGGTAATCGACAACATAGCCTCGAAAAACTCGGTCGATGACATTTCCGAATGCACCGCCAAGTACCATCGCATAGGCCAGGGCTTCTGTTCGCTTATGGCTGTCCCGCATCAATTTGACCAGAACAGCCGAGACGACAACGGCTATCGCAATAAAAAAATATCGCTGCCAGCCCCCGCCATCGGCGAAGAGACTAAAGGCAGTGCCTTTATTCCATACGTGCACCCAATTAAAGAAAGGAGTGATCTCAACCGATTGCCCGTAAGCCATGGATTGCTGGACGAGCCATTTAATAAGCTGGTCGGCCAGCGCTACCAGTGTGGAAAAGCCGAGAAAGATAAACGTAGAAAAACTAGCACGGTGTTCAGACATCGAATTATCCTTTTAGTGCAAGGATGCGCTTGGCACCAATGAATACAATGCCTCCCACAACGCCGCCAATAACCAGATCCGGATAGTTTGAACCGGTCCAGGCAACAAGAAGCCCCGCAAGGATAACTCCCAGATTGATAACCACATCATTGGCCGAGAATATCCAGCTTGCCTTCATATGCGCGCCGCCTTCGCGGTGCTTGGATATCAACAGCAGGCAACCGGTATTGGCGATCAACGCGACGAAGGCGATCGCCATCATCATCAGCGATTCAGGCTCACTACCGAAAACAAAGCGTCGCACCACCTCGACGAGTACGCCGATAGCCAAAATCAGTTGCAGTACCCCTGCCAGATGCGCGGCACGTACCTGCATTTTCGCACTGCGCCCTACGGCATAGAGAGCCAGGCCATAGACGGCTGCATCGGCAAACATATCCAGGGAATCAGCGATCAGGCCGGTAGACTGGGCGATCAGGCCAGCAGTCATTTCCACCACGAACATGATCGCATTGATACCGAGCAACACGCGCAGAGTGCCTGACTCCTGCGTAGCAGAGACCGCCGAGCTCTCAGCGGCCTTGATCGTCTCTGGGTCGGCAATGACGGTTTCCTGAAGAGAGGCGCCTAGCCCCAAGGTCGCCAGTTTCGCGGTAATGGGCTCAGCCTCGCCGTCATGCACGACCTCCAATCGGCGGTTCGACAAGTCGAAGGACAGCGTTCGAATCTCATCAAAGCCGTTCAGCGCCAAGCGGATCATCCGTTCTTCTGAGGGACAATCCATCTTCGGCACAGCATACACGCTGACCCATTCCCCTGACGCTTCGGAGGAGACCGGCATATCGGTATCCGCTGCAGGCGTTGCATCGCAGCTACATGGGCCACCACAGGCTTTACTCACGATACGGCTCCAGTTAACCAACATAGATTGCTAGTATTAAAAACTATATAGCTACTATAAGGTCAATGGGACAGATGATCCGTTGAGGAGTAAGCCTGATGCGCATTGGTCAGTTAGCCCAGATAGCGGGTATCGACACGCAGACGATCCGCTTCTATGAGCAGCAGGGCCTGTTGCCGCCGCCAGAACGGCAGGAGAATGGTTACCGTGTCTATACCGAGAAGCATGGCGAGTGGCTTGCCTTTATCCGCCGCTGCCGAATTCTGGACCTGTCACTGACAGAGATTCGCGAGCTACAGAGCTATCAGGACGACCCTCGCCAGCCTTGTACCGCCGTCAACGCCATGCTCGATGACCACATCTCTCATGTGCGGTCGCAGATAACTGCTCTGCAAGCGCTTGAGCAACAACTCGTTTCACTGAGGGCGAGTTGCAACGAGGGTCGGGAGATCAATGCCTGCGGCATCCTGACGGGGATCAGCGAGGAGAGCAAACAACAGCTGTATAGGGCTAGCTCAGGCCGTAAGGACTGAGCAGAGACATGCCGGACCTTGCAGTGACATTGTGAATGCATGGTGTGTTGATCGCGAAGCCTCACTGCGTATCTCGGCATGCGAACCTGGGCGTTGCTGCAAACTTGCAGGGGCCGTGAAGAAGAGTCGTCATCAACCAGGTAATCCGCTGAGCTGATGGTTGGTTCCGTCATCATGATATGAGCCAATCAACCAAAAAATCCGGATACCCCTTTTTTGGTGATTCCTTTGTCTATGTCATTTTCGATGACAACACCGATCTGTACTGGGCCCGCTCCCGGGTATTGGAGTACCTGAGCCAGGTGGCCGGGCAATTGCCCGATGCCGCCAAACCAGAGCTGGGGCCGGATGCAACCGGCGTTGGCTGGGTATACTCCTACGCCCTGGTGGACCGCACCGGTCAGCATGACCTGTCGGAACTGCGGGCTATTCAGGACTGGTTCCTGAAGTTTGAACTGCAAACCGTGCCCGGTGTATCCGAGGTCGCCAGCGTTGGCGGCATGGTGAAACAGTATCAGGTCGTGGTGAACCCGGACAGACTGCGGGCCCACGACATTACCCTGCAGCGCATCCATTCCGCCATCAACAGCGCCAACCAGGAAACCGGCGCCTCGGTGGTGGAGATGGCCGAGGCGGAATACATGGTACGGGTCACCGGCTACCTGCAGAACGAAGACGATCTGCGACAGGTCCCCCTGGGGGTCAACGACAACGGCAAGCCCCTGTTACTGAAAGACGTGGCCGATGTGCAGCTTGGCCCACAGGTCCGTCGCGGTATCGCCGAACTGAATGGGGAAGGGGAAGTGGCCGGAGGCATTGTGGTGATGCGTTTCGGTGAGAACGCCTTGAAAACCATCGAAGGGGTCAAGCAACGCTTGGAGGACATCAAAACCAGCCTCCCCGATGGTGTAGAAGTGGTTCCTACCTACGATCGCTCCACACTCATTAATAACGCCGTGGACAACCTGTATGGCAAGTTATTGAAAGAGTTCCTGGTGGTCGTCCTTATTTGCGCAGTATTCCTGTTCCATCTACGGTCGTCGCTGGTGGTCATCGTCAGTCTGCCCGTAGGTATCCTTGCGGCGTTCGTGGTGATGCACGCCCAGGGCATCAACGCCAATATCATGTCCCTCGGGGGTATTGCCATTGCCATCGGCGCCATGGTGGACGGGGCCATCGTGATGGTGGAGAACGTCCATAAACACATGGAGCGAACCCCGCTGACACCGGAAAACCGATGGGCCGTGATGTCGCGGGCCGCGGGTGAGGTGGGGCCCGCGCTGTTTTTCTCACTGATGATCATCACCGTGAGCTTTCTGCCGGTCTTCACCCTGGAGGCTCAGGAGGGCAAGCTCTTCGCCCCCCTGGCGTTCACCAAAACCTACGCCATGGCGGCGGCAGCCGGGCTGGCCATCACTCTCGTTCCAGTGCTGATGGGCTATTTCATCCGTGGCAAGGTATTGCCAGAACATCGCAATCCCATCAACCGACTGCTGATCGCCCTGTACCGACCGATTATCGGCTGGGCTTTGCGACGGCCGGCATTGATGCTTGCCGGAGGCCTGGTGGTGCTGATCATCGGCTTCTGGCCGGCCAACAAGCTGGGCAGTGAATTCATGCCGCCTCTGGACGAGGGGGATCTGATGTACATGCCCACCACCTATCCTGGTATCTCCATTGGCAAGGCCCGACAGATTCTGCAACAGACCGACAAGCTGATTGCCAGTATTCCGGAAGTGGAGACCGTGTTCGGAAAAATTGGCCGCGCCGATACGGCCACCGATCCTGCCCCGCTGACCATGATTGAGACCTTTATCCAGTTCAAACCACGGGACCAGTGGCGACCCGGCATGACGCCGGAATCTCTGCGCCGGGAACTGGACAGGACCGTCAGACTTCCGGGCCTTACTAACGCCTGGGTCATGCCGATCAAAACCCGCATCGACATGCTCTCCACGGGCATCAAGACCCCAGTCGGCATCAAGGTGGCCGGTCCTGACCTGGCGGTGATCCAGGGTATAGGGGAAGAGCTCGAGCGGGTGTTGACTGACATACCCGGCACAGCCTCTGCGTTTTCCGAGCGGGTGGCCGGCGGACGCTACATCAAGGTGGATATACAGCGCGAGGCTGCCGCTCGTTTCGGGCTGAATATCGCAGACATTCAATCGGTCGTACGTACCGCGATTGGCGGCATGAACGTGGCCAACACGGTGGAGGGTCTGGAGCGCTATCCTATCAATCTGCGCTATCCCCAGGGTTACCGGGATTCGGTGGAGCAGATGCGCCTGCTGCCGATGGTGACACCCAATGGCCAGCGTATCGCGTTGGCCGATGTGGCGGATATCCGGATCGACCAGGGGCCGCCCATGATCAAGTCGGAAAACGCCCGTATCAATGGCTGGACTCTGGTGGATATCGAGGGCCGGGATCTGGGCAGTTGGGTAAGGGAGGCGCAGTCCGTGGTGCAAGAACAGGTGGATCTACCTGCTGGCTACTCCCTGACTTGGTCTGGCCAATATGAGTATATGCAGCGGGCCAAGGAACGCCTGACGCTGGTGGTGCCGCTGACCCTGGCCATCATCATCATTCTGCTGTACCTGAACTTCCGCAACCTGACCGAGGTGGGCATTATTCTCGGCACCCTGCCATTCGGCATGATCGGTGGCATCTGGCTGATGTATCTGCTGGGTTACAACCTCTCCGTGGCCGTGGCCGTCGGTTTTATTGCCCTGGCCGGGGTGGCGGTGGAGATCGGAGTCCTGATGCTGGTGTACCTGAACCAGTCTCTGCATAACGCTTTGGAAACCGTGGATCATCAATCAGGCCAGCTGTCGGCAGATGCCCTGCGCAAGGCGATCAGTGACGGTGCTGCGCAACGGGTGCGTCCGATCATGATGACCTTCGCGGCCATTGTAGCTGGCCTGGTGCCCATCATGCTGGGCAGTGGCACCGGCTCAGAAGTCATGCAACGCATCGCCGGCCCGATGATCGGTGGCATGGTCACCACGTTGATCCTGACCCTGCTGCTGATTCCGGTGATTTTCTATCTCTGGCAGCGCGCACGGCTGAAAAAAATCGCCAAAAAAGGAACATTCCGATGATTAGACCCATTGGCATCCAAACCGTTCTGATCCTGCTGATCACAATGGCCTTGCCGATAAACGCCGAACCTATTGAGGTCGTTGACGATTGGGTTCAAGAGGCTCTGACCAATAACGCGACTCTGGGCGCGCAAAGATCTGTCGCCGAAATGTCAGAAGCCAAAGTGGAGGGCTCAGATACTTGGGCCGACCCGGTCATCAAGTATGGCATTGCGCCTGAAACTCTAGAGGGACCTAATACAGTTGGGCATCGCTTTGAGGTAAGCCAGCAGCTGCCCTGGCCGGATCATCTGTCGGCGTCTCGCAAGGCAGCGGAGGCCGGAATGCTTGCCGCCCAGCAGGAGACTCAGTGGCTAATAAGGCAGCTGACAGCTCGCGTTAAGGAGGCGTATGCATATTGGTGGTATACCAATGAAGCGATCAATCTCCATCATGAGACACGCGCTTTGGTCGAGCAACTGGCCACCGTAACGGAACAGAGGCTTGACTATGGCATCGGCTCGCAAAGTGAAATGCTCAGGGTCAAAACGGAGTTGGATACTCTAGCCCGGATTTCTCATAGTGCTCCAACAACCTTCGCAGACCAAGCCTGGTAGTGCCAGATCCGAGTGGTCATGGTCGAAGTTGGCGATTATTTAGCCAGTTTCCGGCATTCAGGCACAACTCCCCCTTTCCCCCATTGGTATC
>NZ_DRGY01000080.1 GCF_011049865.1 Marinobacter antarcticus
CCCTTCAGGCCCATGTCGTAGGCGTAGAGGTAGATGTTCTTGAATTCCTTATAGGCGAAGTCGGTGGGCACGTTCGCGGTTTTGGAAATTGAGGAATCCACCCACTTTTGCGCGGCGGCCTGGATGTCTACGTGCTGCGCCGGGCTTACGTCGTCAGAGGTGGTGAAGTAGCTGGGCAGTTTGGTGTCTTCTGCTTCTGAAAAGGGCATGGCGCCTGGGTTGACCAGGTGGCGATAGGCCAGCAGTTCGAAGGAGAACACGTCGACTTTTTCTTTGGTTTTGCGGCCTTCGCGGATCACGTTACGGGCGTAGTGGTGCGAGAAGCTTGGCTCTATGCCGTTGCTGGCGTTGTTGGCCAGCGACAGGCTGATGGTGCCGGTTGGCGCGATGGAGGTGTGGTGGGTGAAGCGGCCACCTTTCTCTGCCAGTTGTGCCACCAATTCGGGATCCACTTTGGCAATTTCCTGCATGTAGCGGCTGTATTTGGCATGCAGTACACGGCCTTTAAGCTTGTCGCCCAGCTTGTAGCCGTCTTTCGACAGCTGCGGGCATTTACCCATCATTTTCGGGGTAATTTCGAAGTCGTCTTCCATGATCGGCGCAACGCCTTTTTCTTGCGCCAGCGCTAGCGACTGGCGCCAGCCTTCTACGGCCATTTCACGCACAACGTCTTCGGTAAACTGTACGGAATCGGATGAGCCGTAAGGCATGCGCAGCATGGCAAGGGTTGAGCCCAGGCCCAGAATGCCCATGCCGTGGCGGCGCTTGTGGGTAATTTCGTGGCGCTGCTCGGCCAGGGGCAGGCCGTTAATTTCTACTACGTTGTCCAGCATGCGGGTGAAGATGCCCACTACTTTGCGGTATTTCTCGTAGTTGAAGCTGGCTTTGTCGGTAAACGGGTAGTCTACAAACATGGTCAGGTTCACAGAGCCCAGCAGGCAGCTGCCGTAGGGGGGCAGGGGCTGTTCGCCGCAGGGGTTGGTGGCGCGAATGTCTTCGCAGAACCAGTTGTTGTTCATCTGATTAACCTTGTCGATCAGGATGAAGCCGGGCTCTGCGTAATCGTAGGTGGAGGTCATGATGGTGTCCCAGATGAACTGGGCTTTCAGGGTGCGGTAAATGCGGCACGCCACCTTGCCTTCTTCATTAACCACGTAGCCTTTCAGTACCGGGAAGTCTCGGTACACGTACAGGCTGGCGTCTGTGAGATCCAGCTCTTCTTCTTCCACTTCTTTTTTGGTAACCGGGAAGGAGAGGTGCCAATCGCTGTCGTTCCGAACGGCTTCAATGAAGTCTTCGGTGATCAGCAAGGAGAGGTTGAACTGGCGCAGGCGGCCGTCTTCGCGCTTGGCCTGAATGAAGTCGATGACGTCCGGGTGGTGAACGTCAAACGTGGCCATTTGGGCGCCACGGCGGCCACCGGCAGACGACACGGTGAAGCACATGCGATCAAAGATATCCATGAACGACAGCGGGCCGGAGGTGGTTGCACCGGCGCCGGCTACATAGGCGCCTTTCGGGCGCAGGGTAGAGAATTCGTAACCGATACCACAGCCAGCCTTGAGGGTGAGGCCTGCTTCGTGGTTTTTCTCCAGGATGTCGTTCATGGAATCCTGAACGGAACCGGATACGGTGCAGTTGATGGTAGAGGTCGCAGGCTTGTGCGCTTCGGCGCCGGCGTTGGAGGTAATCCGGCCGGCGGGAATGGCACCGTGGCGCAGTGCCCAGGCAAAATTCTTCATGTGTTCGGCGCGCACGTCTTTGTTCTCGACTTGCGACAGCGCAACGGCAACCCGGTGATAGGTGGCGTTAATGTCCTTGTCTACGGCTTCGCCTGTTTTGGTTTTGAGCTGATATTTACTGGTCCAGATATCAAGCGAAGTGTCCTGCATCGGAATCGATGTAACCACTGCCTCTGCCTTAGCGTTCATTGCCATCCCTCAATTAAAAATCACTATATGTAGGATTATTTGAGGCGATTATAACAGGATATAGTGTTTTGTGAACTCAAGCGGAACTATTGAGAAGCCGCTTCTGGCAAAGAAAAATCAATGGAAAATGGCTTGCAAGGAGGAAAACTCCGGTAAATCCGGCGCTTGGGCTGGAAAGCTCTGAGCCGAACGCGCGAACTATAAATCGCCACAAGCCAGAGCCGAATTCAGGCCCGTCAATATACCGGTGTTTGCTATACAGGTTCAGGAATTTGAACTATAGGTGAAGGTAGGTGCAGCGAATGTACACAAACTGCACGGCCCGTCAGCGGGCTAAACCGATATTCGATATAGCGCAGGGAGAACAACATGGCTCGGAAAATTTCACGAAGGGCACTGCTGCAAGGAACCGTGCTGGGTTCCAGTGCCATGGTGCTGGGCGCACCGTCTGTTTTCGCCCAGGCGTCGGAGAAAGTTATTCGGTGCGGTGTGGTGACGTCGCTTTCGGGAGACAACCGGTTTGGTGGCAACCTTACCCGCCGGGGTTACGATCTGTGGGCGGAGGAAATCAACAAACTGGGTGGCATAGAGATAGCGGGCGAGCGCTACCCTGTGAAAATGTTTTACGGTGATGCGCAATCACGCCCGGCTTCTGGTGCCGACGCCGCGGTGCGGTTGATTATTCAGGACAAAGTAGATGTGCTGTTTGGGCCCTACACGTCAGGCGTAACACTGGCCGTTCAGCCCATCAGTGCGAAATACCAGGTGCCAATGATTTCAGGCTCTGCCGAATCTCCCAACGTGTGGCTGCCAAAGCCCGCATTTAACTTCGGCATGATACCAGCGGTGGACCTTACGTCTGGCGATTCGATTAAGGTGCTCGCAGAGAGTCTGGGTTCAAAAGCAAAAACCGCCGCCGTGGTGGGTGTTGATGAGCCTTTTTCCAAAGAGACAGCCGAGGGCTTTCGCAACGGTGTGCAGAAAACGAATCTGGAGCTGCTGCGCTACGAGCTGTTCCCGGCTAACGCGGATCTCACGCCCGTTATATCCAAGCTCAAAGCGGACAACCCAGACATTGTGGCCGTTGGCGGCCATGAGAGTGTGTTTATCAATTTCGTCAACGCGGCTGTGTCTCTCGATTATCGGCCGAAAGCACTCATCATGCATTATGGCGTAACGTCGGCGGCTTTCATCAGCCAGTTGGGCGAAAAGGCCAACGGCGTGCTCGGCGTGTCGGTGTGGACGGCCGGGCTTCCTTATCGTGATGATCTGTTCGGCACCGCCAGCGATTATTCCGAACTCTCGTTCGCGCGTTGGGGTACGCACCCTGACTACACCGAGGCAGGATGCTCCGCCAGTGGCCTGGTGCTGCAGGATGCGGCCCGTCGACTTGGCAAGGCACCGCCCTGGGATCAGAAAACCCGGGTGGAGTTGGCGAAAGCCATTGCCGATACCGATATTGAAACCTTCTATGGCCCTGTCGCGTTTGCAAAAGATGGTGACCACTTCCACAACAACATCAAGCCAGTGCCCGTTGTGGTTCAGATCAAGGACGGCAAGGTAGTACCCGTCGCCCCGAGCAATGCATCGGAAGGAGATCTGCTGTACCCCATGCCCGGCGCGACTTGATCGAGCCGTCTGGGGAAACAGTCAATACCTTTCAGGAGTGGTGCTTTGGACCTGTTTCTGCAAACCATTATTAACGGCGTATTGATAGGCGGGATATTGATTTCCCTGACTATCGGTTTCCAGTTAACGTTCGGCGTGCTGCACGTCATCGACTTTGCGGTCGGTGGCTGGGTGATGCTGGGTGGCTATGCCGCCTACTGGTTAGTGGAACTGGCCGGTATTGATCCGTTCATCAGCATCTTCCTGGTATTCGCCCTGTTTGCCCTGATTGGTGGGGCAATAGGGCCGTTGATCTATCACGTGCGAACCAGCCGTTACGCGCGACCAGACTTGATGGCTCTTGCGTTTACCTTTGGCCTTTTCCTGCTGATGCGCGGCGGCGCGCTCTGGCTGTGGTCTTATAACAGCCGAAACGTCGAATCGGTATTTTCCGGCGAGTTTCTAACCCTTGGGCCAGTCACTATTCCCTTGTTGCGCCTGAGTGCGTTTTTAATGGCCATTGTTATTTGCCTGGGGGTTTTCGTGCTGCTCTACCGAACCCGTTTCGGCATGGCGGTGCGGGCGGTTGCTCAAAACCGGGACCATGCGGGGTTGATGGGCGTGAACGTAAAACGGGTTTCGGCTTACGTTTACGGGCTCTATACCGGGATAACGGCTTCGGCGGGGGTTCTGATCGCTACCATTTACTCCGTAAATCCCTCGGTTGGCATTCGATATACCCTGTTTGCCTTCTTCGTTGCGGTGCTGGCCGGGCTGGGGTCGGTGGGGGGGGTGCTGATTGCGGGACTTGCTCTCGGGCTAATGGAGTCTATTGTGTCTACCTATATCGGCACCCGCTATTCCTTGCTGGTTGTATTCGGGGTGCTGTTTCTGGTTCTGCTGGTCGCGCCAAAGGGGGTTCTTGGACGTGGCATCTAATCCTGACAAAGTTCGCGATTATTTATTCCGATTAGCGGCTGTTGTGGTCGGTCTGATCGCGCTGGCGTTTGTTCCCGCCTTCATCGATCCCTACAGCCTGCGCATTGTGACCGGTGCGCTGATGTGGGCCGGTTTGGCGTGTGCCTGGAACATTGTTGGGGGTTACGCAGGTTATATAAGCTTCGGCCACTCTGCTTTTTTTGGCATTGGTGCCTATACCACCGCAATACTCATGCAATCTGGTATAGGGATGCCATTTCTGGCGACCCTTGTGCCCAGCGTTATTGTGGCCATGATTGTCGCGGTTATTATCGGCGGCCCCACCATGCGCCTGCGCGGTGCCTACTTCGCCATCGCAACCTGGGCTTTTTCGGAGATGTTGATTCAACTGGCCACGGTGCTGGATGTCACCGGTGGCACGGGTGGTCTTTCAGTGCCAGCCTACCTGAACGAATTTTTCTTTTACTACACGATGCTGGCAGCCGCTGCGGCAAGTTTTCTCGGGGTGTGGTATCTGATCGAATACACCCGCTTCGGTTTTCGTCTCAAGGCCCTGCGTGATCATGAGCCTGCGGCAGAGGCGATGGGAATTCGCACCAACCTCGTGAAGGTGCAGGCGTTTGCGTTGTCCGCCGCGATCACTGCGCTGTTCGGCAGTGTGTTTGCCTATTGGACCACCTTTATTGATCCACAGTCTGTGTTGGGGCCAGACATTACCGACCAGATGGTCGTTATGGTGCTGTTAGGTGGGCTGGGCACTATTTGGGGGCCGGCTTTGGGCGCAGTTGTGCTGTGGACGACCAACCGGTATATCTGGTCCACGTTCGGCGATACCGTGGTGTACCTTCCCATTCTCGGCTTGATCATTGCGATGGTGGTGCTCTTTTTACCTAACGGGTTGATCAGCCTTTTTGTTGGGCGCCGCCGCGGGCGCGAACTGATTTCTCGTATTCTTCGCAAGTTCTAGGAGAGGCATTATGTCGTCCCCAGCGATTAAGACATCCTCTACGAACAAATCACCTCTGGTGCTTGAATCGGTTGTCAAACGTTTTGGCGGGGTTACGGCGGTCAACGGCGTTAGTCTGGAGGTGGCGCCGGGTGAGGTTGTGGGTGTGATTGGGCCCAACGGTAGCGGCAAGTCGACACTGTTCAGCCTGGCGGCAGGAGGGCAGCCAACGGATGGCGGGCGTGTTTGGCTTGATGGCGTGGATGTCACCGGCCAGCCTACCTGGCGTATTGCGCGCTCGGGCATCGGGCGAACCTTTCAGATTCCCTCTTTGTTCGACAACATGAGCGTGCGTGAAAACCTCTTGGCGGCCGCCGTTGAGGGTGACTGGAAAGGCGCGCCGGGCAGGGCAGAGGAAGTCGCGGAGATGCTTCAGATTACGCACGTGATTAACAATCTGGCGTCGGAGCTGTCTGGCGGGCAACAAAAGCTTCTTGAGTTTGGCCGGGTGTGCATGCGCGATCCGAAAGTGATTTTGCTTGATGAGGTTACTGCGGGTGTTCATCCCAATATCCGCATCATTATTCTGGATGCCATAAGGCGCCTTCGCGAGACCGGCATAACCTTTCTGATCATCGAGCACGATATGGAAATGGTGCGTGAGATCTGTGACCGGCTCATTGTGATGAATATGGGTGAGATTGTGGCCGAGGGTACGTTTGACGAAATAGCGAGCAATGTAGAGGTGCAAAGCGCCTACCTGGGGCGGCAGCCATGAGCGGCGTACTCAACGTTACCGACCTGAAGACCGGTTACGGTAAGCAGGAAATCGTACACGGTATCTCCATAACGGCACAGCCGGGCCATATAACCTGTGTTTTTGGCCCCAACGGCAGTGGCAAATCCACGGTGATCAAGGGCATAGCCGGGTTGCTGCCGCCCTGGGCAGGAAAAATAACCCTGGGGGATGCAGATCTCACCGGGCTGCCCGTGCATGAGATGGTTCGCAAAGGCATTGTGATGATGCCCCAGGGTGGCGGTGTGTTTCCCCGGTTTTCCGTGATGGAAAATCTTCGAATGGGCGGCTATTCGCTGAAGGATACCCGTGAGGTAGACGACCGCATCGAAACATTGATCGCGGATTACCCGAACCTGCAACGCCGCCGCAACGTTGCGGCAGGCTCGCTTTCCGGTGGTGAGCAAATGATGGTGGCCATCGCCCGGGCGCTGGTGCCGAACCCTGCCTTTGTGATGTTGGATGAGCCGTCTGCAGGCCTTTCGCCGGCTTTGGTTAATGAGACCATGGACCGAGTGCTCGCGTTACGGGAACGCGGTGTGGGCGTGATCATGATCGAGCAGAATATTCGCGAAGCGCTTCCGGTAGCAGACAGTGTTTATATTTTTGCGGGAGGAAAAAACAAGTTTTCCGGCACCAGAGACGACATACGAAGCGATGAGCATCTCATGTCGATTTACATGGGTGGCACCGTATCGGAATAGATTTCGTTAACCCAACAGCAAGCTGTCGTTGTCTACTGAAAGCCTGCGCTGGGTTTCAAGCGCATCACCGTGCGGCTGCCCACTTCCAGCGCCTGTTTCATGCTGTGGGTGACCATTAAAGCGGTCAGTTTGTGTTCCTCAATGATTTTGGTTGTCAACGCCAGCACGAACGCCCCGGTTTTTGGGTCCAGCGCGGCTGTGTGTTCATCAAGCAGCAGAATGGCCGACGGTGTGAGGCTTGCCATTAACAGGCTGCCGGCTTGGCGCTGGCCGCCGGAGAGCAGGCCCATCTTGTCGCTCAGGCGGTTCTCAAGCCCCAGGTTCAGGGGGCAGTTCAAAGTGCGGGGCTTTCCAGCGGCGTGCCTTTGCCAAAGGTAAGCCGCAGATCGGTTGCGCTGATCATATTGCCTCCTCAGGCTTTTTTGCGAGTCAATTTATTAACCACGGACGTGCGGATGCCAGGTAACACAATTGCCTGGGTAACCAGAACCGCCGTGATCAGATTCAGATCTTGCGCCTGCAGGCCGAGAAAATCGGCGTTAAGTGCAAGGGCAATGGCCAGCCAGGGATCCCAGCCGTCAACAATGAGCACGGCGGCAACGGCAGCGCCCAGCGGAAAACTGCCATCAACGGTCAGATCGGGAGAATCGTGCACGCGAAATGAAAGATAAATAGCGAACGCAACCAGGCCGCAAATCAAGCCGGTTTCGATGGCGCCGTAAAGTGCAATATCACTGAGCATGGGTAAAGGTCACCGTTACTTGCGGCTTTTGACGACTTCTTCAGCGTCTGCGATAACATCATCCGAGAGGGTGATGCCCATGCGTTCGCCGGCCTTTTCACCCTCAAGGATGCGCGCTACCATCACGCCGGCCTGGCGGCCATGGTCGTAGTAGTCAAAACCCATTGCAGCTGCGGCGCCGCGGGCAACGGTGGCCGTGTCTGCCGCAAACACCACCGGGATATCACGAGCGGCATCCAGCGCCGGGTGCTCAACAATCTGCGTAATCGCGACAACACGTGGCTCTGCAGCCTGTGAGAGACTTGCCATTGCCATAAATGATGCACCCAACAGGATGCGTTGTGTTAACAAGACGCGAGAGTTTATCACAGCCTCACCTCCTTGGTGATAGGGCATGTAGGTGTGATCTGAGCGCGATGTTGGCTTGATCCGAAATTCCGGGAATAGGTGTTGAAATACCCTACTAAAGTCGAAATACTGTGGGGATAACTCAAATAACGAAAGCAAGGAAGACCCATGAATACAACAAGAAAACTTCCCCTGGATATGATCTATCACTGGGAGAGTACCAAGGCGAATGCCTTGTATATGACTCAGCCCCTCGATGGCGGCAAGGTGGTGGAGTACACATGGGGCAAGGCTGTTGATGAGGCCCGCCGCATGGCGTCGTATCTCAAATCGCTGAATCTTCCTGATAAAAGCCGGATTGGCCTGATCTCTAAAAACTGCGCCCATTGGATTATGGCGGACTGGGCTATCTGGCTGGCCGGGCATGTTTCTGTACCCCTCTATCCAACGCTGAATGCGGACACCGTGAAATACGTGCTGACCCACGCCGAGTGCGACGTGCTGTTTGTGGGCAAGCTGGATGACTGGGACATGATGAAGCCCGGCGTACCGAAATCGGTTCGCTGTATTTCGTTCCCTCTGAGCCCGCCCAACGATTTTGAAACCTGGGACGATATCATTGCCGAGTTTCCGCCCCTGGAAGAAAAAGTTGAACGCCTTGCCGACGAGCTGGCGACGATTGTTTATACCTCTGGCAGTACCGGCAAACCGAAAGGCGTTATGCTCAGCTTTGGTAACATGGCGTTTGCGGCAGACGGCAGCATGGAGGTGCTGCAGGTAGGCCCCGATGAGCGCATGTTGTCCTATCTGCCTCTGGCCCATGTGTTTGAGCGTACCTTTGTTGAGCTGGCGTCGCTGTATGCCGGTTTTCATGTGTTTTTTGCAGGCTCCCTCGACACGTTTGTGGAAGACATGAAGCGTGCGCAGCCAACGCTGTTCCTGTCAGTGCCCAGGCTCTGGGTCAAATTCCAGCAGGGTGTTCTGCACAAGCTGCCGCAGAAGAAGCTGAATCTGTTACTGAAAATTCCGGTGGTGAACACGCTGATCAAGAAAAAGATTCTCAAAAGCCTCGGGCTGGATAAAGCCAAGCTGGCCGGAAGCGGCTCTGCACCGCTCGCCAGTGATGTGCTGGACTGGTATCGCAACCTTGGGCTGGAATTGCTGGAAGGCTACGGTATGTCTGAGAACTTTGCCTATTCACACACCAATAAGCCGGGGCGTTCCCGTACCGGTTATGTGGGTGAGTCCATGCCGGGTGTGGAAACAAAAATTGGCCCTGAGGGCGAGATTCTGATCAGGAGCCCGGCCACCATGGTGGGCTACTACAAGGATGAAGAAAAAACCCGTGAAACCTTTACTGACGACGGCTTTTTGAAAACCGGCGACAAAGGCGAAATTGACGAACTGGGGCGTTTGAAAATTACCGGCCGGATGAAGG
>NZ_DRGY01000081.1 GCF_011049865.1 Marinobacter antarcticus
CACGTCGGGTCTTCTTTTTCTTGGCGGCGAACTCGGCTTGGGCGAAACTCGTCTGCTTCATGATCGTTCCTGGTCGGTTCGATTATCGGGAGTTTGATTTTATCAAATCCAAGGCTCAAGCTGAATTAATCAGCGTTTCCCTAGCGAATGCTTTCAACAATCAGCGCTATGCCCTGACCGCCGCCAATGCACATGGTGACAAGACCATAGCGACCGCCCGTGCGCTCAAGTTCGGCAAGTGCTTTGATAATGAGAATAGAGCCTGTCGCCCCTACCGGATGGCCCAAGGCAACAGCGCCGCCGTTCGGGTTCACCTTGCCTGCTGGCAAGCCGAGTTCCTTGCTGACCGCCAGTGCCTGAGCCGCAAATGCCTCGTTGGATTCGATCACATCCAGATCTGCCACGCTGAGGCCGGTTCTCGCCAACACGCTTCGCACTGCGGGGATCGGACCCAGGCCCATTACGCTGGGGTCCACCCCTGCAAAGGCGTAACCCACAATGCGTGCACGAGCTTTAAGCCCGCGCTTTTCAGCCTCCGCAGCGCTGGTAAGAATCATGGCGGCCGCACCGTCGTTAATACCCGAAGCGTTGCCCGGCGTTACAATGCCGTCTTTGGTAAACGCTGGCTTCAGCCCGGCAAGACTCTGGGCGGTGGTTCCAGCGCGCACATGCTCGTCCTGCTCAAAAACGAACTCCTTGCGGCCTTGCTTTACCGCTACCGGCACAATTTGCTCTTTAAAGTAGCCACTCTCGATAGCATGGCTGGCACGGCGGTGGCTTTCCGCCGAAAACGCATCCAGGTCTTCTCGGCTGAGGCCATACTTTTGTGCAATGCGTTCCGCCGTCATGCCCATGTGACCGCTGCCAAACGGATCGCTGAGCGTGCCCATCGTCATATCAATCACGTTACCGTCACCCATCCGCAAACCCTTGCGAACGTTGGGCAGCATATAGGCGCCCTGACTCATGCTTTCGGCGCCACCGGCCAGCGCAATCTGGCTGTCGCCCATGACAATCATCTGCGCCGCACTGATAACTGACTGCACGCCAGAACCGCAAAGACGATTCACGTTGAGCGCAGCGGAACCTTTCTGCAGCCCGGCATTAAGGCCAATATGACGCGCGACGTAAGCATCTGCGGGGCCGGTCGGAATAATGTGGCCAAAAATGGAATGGTCGATGTCTTCGGCGGGTACGCCTGAGCGTGTGATCGCTTCTTTTGCCGCGCAGGTGCCAAGCTCGGCCGGGCTCAGTGCGCTCAGACTGCCGCCAAAGCCGCCAATGGCTGTGCGTGCACCGTCGAGAATGACTACATCGTTCAATTTCATTGCGTAATTCCTCAAGGTTCAGTTCAGTAAAAGTCGGAAGAACGGATAATTTATTTGCCAAGCACAGAGCGGGCAATTACTTTTCCCATTATACCAGAGGTCCCGACACCCATAATCTGTGCGCGAGCCTCCACACATTCCAAAAACAACGACATTAGAGGGGTATGGGCATGAACAACTCGGATACATCAACTGTTTCCTCCGTCTCGGCGGGTATACAGCGGGCGCTGCGCAACACCATCGGAGACGCCCTTGCCCGCTCCGCGAGCACGCATGGAAACCGAACAGCGCTGACGTTTGACGATCGCACCTGGACCCTCACAGAGATTCACCTGGCCTCGAACCGGCTTGCTCACCGCCTGATCGAGTTAGGGCTCGAAAAAGGCGACCGCGTTGGCGCCTATGGAAAAAACTCGGATGCCTACGTTCTGCTCTGGCTGGCCTGCGCCAAAGCCGGGCTGATTCACGTGCCACTTAACTATGCCTTGATTGGCCACGAGCTCACCTACGCGCTCAATCAGTCGGGTTGCCAAGCGCTGTTTGCGGATCCGGAGCTCAAGCCCCAGCTCGAAGCGGTCCGCGATACAATCGACGTTGCCATCCACGGCAGCATTCATGGCGGTCGTACCCCTGACAGCGAAAGCCCGGATGCACTGCAATGCGCGCTGGAAACCGGCGAGAACACAGCACCGGAACGGGAGCTTTCCGACTCAGATGTCGTACAGATTCTGTACACCTCGGGCACCACATCGGACCCCAAAGGCGCCATGCACACGCATCGTTCACTCATGACCCATTATGCCGCCTGCCAATACCACCTGGACATCCGCGCAAGCGATCGTTCACTGGCCGCTTTACCTCTATACCACTCGGCGCAGATGCACGTATTCACGATGCCCATGCTGTTGGGCGGGGGTTACAGCCGGATGATCAACACGCCGACACCCGATACCATTCTCAAATGGTTGACCAGTGATCAGCTTAACGCTTTTTTTGCACCGCCTACGGTGTGGATTGCGCTGCTGAACAACCCGGGATTCGACCCCAAGAAGTTGGAGCACATGAACAAGCTCTACTATGGCGCATCCATCATGCCAGGCCAGGTCATTAAGGAACTCCGTGAACTGCTTCCCGACGCTGGCCTGTATAACTGTTACGGCCAGAGCGAGATCGCGCCCCTGGCGACCGTTTTGCGCCCGGAAGAGCACGCCGACCGACCGTCCTCTGCTGGCCGCCCCATGCAAACCGTCATGACTCGGATTGTGGACCCGATAACAGGCACCGACTGCAAACCCGGGGAACAGGGAGAGCTGGTTCATCGCTCACCTCAGCTGATGGTGGGCTACTGGGCCAAACCTGAAGAGACGAAGGAAGCGTTCAAAGACGGCTGGTTCCATTCCGGTGACCTCGGCTATCAAGACGAGGAGGGCTACATCTACATTGTTGATCGCATCAAAGATGTGGTGAACACCGGCGGTATACTGGTCGCTAGCCGTGATGTGGAAGAAGCACTTTACCAACACGAATCCGTTGCAGAAGTGGCCGTCATTGGCGTGGCGGATGAAAAATGGATCGAGGCCATCTGCGCTGTGGTGGTGGTCAAAGAAGGCTACCCGGAAGACGCAGAAGCCCTGATGAGCCACGCACGCTCCAGACTGGCGAGCTTTAAATTGCCAAAACACATTCATTTTGCAGAACAGCTGCCCAAGAATACCGCTGGCAAACTGTTGAAACGCAAACTGAGAGAAGACCTGAGCTAAAAGCCTCTGAGCGCCCAAGCCAGCCTACAAAGGCCTTCTGCTACAATTCAACGCAACGCGCAGGCGTGGTGTATTTTTTTCCGCCACGCGCATAGCCGAAAATTTTACCTCTAAAACTGCTTTACGTTTACGTAAACTTTATCTAACCTAACTCTAAAAAGGATATCGCTATGATCGAAAAGAGAACGTTCAGTATCAGCGAGCTCTCCAATGAGTTTGATGTCACAACCCGAAGCATACGCTTCTACGAAGATCAGGGCCTGCTAAAGCCGGCCAGGCGCGGGCAAACGCGAATCTTCAGCACCAAGGACAAGGTGCGTCTGAAGCTGATCCTTCGGGGCAAACGCATGGGCTTTTCCCTCGCTGAGACCAAAGAACTTTTCGATCTGTGGGACGAAACCCCGACTGGCAATGAAAAACAGTTGTTGAAAATGCTGACCATACTGAGCAACAAACGCGCTCACATGGATCAGCAGAAAAGCGACATCGCCATGGCAGAAATGGAAATCGAGACCGCTGACACCCGCTGCCGGGAAGCGCTTGTTGAACTTCAGAAAAAGAAAAAACAACAAGCTCCGGCGAATGACGAACCCGGAAGTGTTGCTGAACAGAACTGACACCACTCGATGCCTGGCCCGGCAAACCGCTTCTAAATATCTATCTGGCAGAACAAAAGGCAACCAATCATGAAATCACAGTACTCAGAACTCAACTTCGGCCTCGGCGAAACCCTCGATATGCTGCGCGAGCAAGTCAACGGCTTTGCCGCCGCCGAGATAGCCCCCCGTGCTGAAGAAATCGACCGTAGCAACGAGTTCCCCGAAGACCTGTGGAAAAAGTTCGGCGATATGGGCCTGCTGGGTATTACCGTAGACGAAGCCTACGGCGGTTCTGGCATGGGTTACCTGGCACACGTGATTGCCGTGGAAGAGATCAGCCGCGCATCCGCCTCTGTCGGGCTGTCCTACGGTGCTCATTCCAACCTCTGCGTAAACCAGATTCACCGGAACGGAACCGAAGAGCAAAAGCAGAAATACCTGCCCAAACTCGTCAGCGGCGAGCACATTGGCGCCCTGGCCATGTCCGAGCCCAACGCCGGCTCTGACGTCATCTCCATGAAACTGAGCGCCAAAGACGCCGGTGATCACTACGTGCTGAACGGCAACAAAATGTGGATCACCAACGGCCCAGACGCCCACGTTTACGTCATCTACGCCAAAACCGACGTAAAAGCCGGCTCTAAAGGCATCACCGCCTTCATCGTAGAGCGCGACTCCGAAGGCTTCAGCCGACACCAGAAACTCGACAAACTCGGCATGCGCGGCTCAAACACCTGCGAACTGGTATTCCAGGACTGCAAAGTGCCCAAGGAAAACGTACTGGGCCAACTCGGCGGCGGAGCCGGCGTATTGATGAGTGGCCTCGACTACGAACGCCTCGTTCTTGCCGGCGGCCCACTGGGCATCATGCAAGCGGCAATGGACGCGGTGGTTCCTTACATCCGCGAGCGCAAACAATTCGGCAAAGCCATCGGCGAGTTCGAGTTGGTTCAAGGCAAAGTGGCAGACATGTACACCTTCATGAACACGGCCAAGTCCTACGTTTACATGGTGGCCCAATCCGCCGACCGCGGCGAAACCACCCGCAAGGACTCCGCCGGCGCGATTCTCTACTCCGCTGAAATGGCCACCAAACTGGCCCTGGACTCCATCCAGCTACTCGGCGGCAACGGCTACATCAATGACTACCCCACTGGCCGCCTGCTGCGCGATGCCAAGCTTTATGAAATCGGTGCAGGTACATCCGAAATCCGGCGCATGCTGATTGGCCGTGAGCTGTTCCTGAATAAATAAGCAGTGGCTTCGAGCCAGACATCCGCCAAAGCGCGTTAGTTTTGGACGGCCAACACCTAAGCACGACGAGGGAGTGGTGGGGTGTCACTCCACCAGCCCCGACGCCCCGAACCTCGAGGCCCGAAAACATGACGATATTGCAAAGCAAAATAAACCCCCGGTCTGAAGAGTTTCAGGCCAAACAAGCCTCCATGGCAGACGTCGTCGCAGACCTGCGGGACAAAGTATCCACCATCCAGCAAGGCGGCGGCCCCTCCTACCAGGAACGCCACATCGCCCGGGGCAAACTCCTGCCCCGCGAACGCATCAACCGCTTGCTGGACGACGGCTCACCGTTTCTCGAAATCGGTCAGTTTGCCGCTTATAACGTTTACGATGAAGCCGTACCCGCAGCCGGTGTTATCGCCGGTGTAGGCCGCGTTTCGGGCACCGAATGCATGATCATCGCCAACGACGCCACGGTAAAAGGCGGCAGCTACTACCCGTTGTCCGTCAAAAAACACCTGCGCGCTCAGGAAATCGCCCTTGAAAACCGCCTGCCCTGCATCTACCTGGTGGATTCCGGCGGCGCCAACCTGCCCCTGCAAGACGAAGTTTTCCCGGATCGTGACCACTTCGGCCGCATTTTCTTCAACCAGGCCCGCATGTCCGCCGACGACATCCCCCAGATTGCCGTCGTCATGGGCCTGTGCACCGCTGGTGGCGCCTACGTGCCGGCCATGGCAGACGAATCCATCATCGTTCGCAACCAGGGCACCATCTTCCTGGCCGGCCCGCCGCTGGTAAAAGCGGCCACCGGCGAAGTCGTTACCGCAGAAGATTTGGGAGGTGCCGACGTGCACTGCAAGATTTCTGGCGTAGCCGACCATTACGCCGAAAACGACAGCCACGCCCTCGACATTGCCCGAAGCTGCGTTTCCAACCTCAACCGCCGCAAACCGGTCGACGTCGAAATCCGCAAACCCAAGGCTCCCCTGTACGACCCCGCCGAAATCTACGGCATCGTCGGCACCGACCTGCGCAAACAATTCGACGTGCGCGACGTCATTGCACGCACCGTAGACGGCTCCGAATTTGACGAGTTCAAACGTTATTACGGCCAGACTCTGGTCACCGGTTTTGCCCACATACACGGCTACCCTGTCGGCATCATTGCCAACAACGGCATATTGTTCAGCGAGTCGGCGCAGAAAGGCGCGCACTTTATTGAACTGTGCTGTCAGCGCAACATTCCGCTGCTGTTCCTGCAGAATATTACCGGCTTCATGGTCGGCCAGAAGTACGAAGCCGAAGGCATTGCCAAACACGGTGCCAAAATGGTGATGGCCGTCGCCTGTGCCAACGTACCCAAGATTACCATACTGATCGGTGGCAGCTACGGCGCCGGCAACTACGGCATGTGTGGCCGGGCCTACAGCCCTGACTTCCTGTGGATGTGGCCCAATGCCCGCATCTCCGTTATGGGTGGTGAGCAGGCCGCCGGCGTGTTGGCTCAGGTTCGTCGCGATGGCATGGAACGCAAAGGCCAGGAATGGAGCGCCGAAGAAGAAGCCGCGTTCAAGAAACCGATTGCCGATACCTACGAGAAGCAGGGCCACCCATACTACGCCAGCGCCCGCCTGTGGGATGACGGCGTGATTGATCCGGCCCAGACACGGGAAGTGGTTGCGCTCAGCCTTTCTGCCACCCTCAACCGGCCGGCGAAGCCCACGCGCTTCGGCGTGTTCCGGATGTAATCCGGGAGACTCACCATGACAGACCCCAACGCTAAACCAGAACAGGCAGAACAGGAATCAGCGGTTCTGCTCAGGCAGCGCGCCCACGGCGTAACCGAAATTGTTCTGAACCGGCCGGACAAACGCAACGCCTTTGATGACGTGATCATTCAACAATTGATCCGCGTGATCACAGAGATAGACGCCAACAGCGACACAAAAGTGGTCATCCTGCGCTCCGAAGGCAAGCATTTCTCCGCCGGCGCGGATCTGGGCTGGATGCGCCGCATGGCAGACAACAGTCAGCAGGAGAATCTGGAAGATTCCCGTCAGCTTGCGCGCCTGATGGAGTGCCTGAACCAACTCAGCAAACCGGTGATCGGCCTTGTTCAGGGCGCAGCTTACGGCGGTGCTGTTGGTTTGGCAGCCTGCTGCGACATCGTCATAGCCACAGAAAAAACCAGCTTCTGCCTGAGTGAAGTAAAGCTCGGGCTTATTCCAGCCGTCATCAGCCCCTACGTGCTGCGCGCCATGGGTGAGCGCCAGGCCCGCCGCTACTTCCTCTCAGCGGAAGTATTCACCGCCCGGGACGCCGAGTGCTTCGGCCTAGTGCACATTGTCTGCGACGATGTTGACGCCATGAATGCCCGTTGTGATGAAATGCTGCAACAGCTTTCCGTGAACGGCCCGGAAGCCATGAAAGCAGCCAAAAGCCTGGTGTTTGCGGTCAGCCACAAACCCATCAACAGCACCGTGATTGACGACACCGCGCACCGCATCGCTGATATCCGCGTAGGCGAAGAAGGTCAGGAGGGGCTCAGTGCCTTCCTGAACAAACGTCGCGCCCACTGGATTCCGGAGAGCAAATAATATGTTCAGCAAAATCCTGATTGCCAACCGGGGCGAAATTGCCTGCCGGATCATCCAGACAGCACAGCGCATGGGTATTCGTTGCGTTGCGGTGTATTCCGATGCAGACGCCAACGCCCACCACGTGGCCCTGGCAGATGAAGCCTTTCATATTGGCCCGGCGCCCAGCTCGGAAAGCTATCTGCGCGGCGAAAAAATCATCGACATCGCCAAGCGCAGCGGCGCCCAGGCTATCCACCCGGGCTATGGTTTTCTTTCCGAGAACACAGAATTTGCAGAAGCCTGCGAAGCCAACGATCTGGTGTTTATCGGACCGCCCTCCTCCGCTATTGCGGCTATGGGCTCCAAATCCGCCGCCAAAGCCATCATGGAGAAAGCCGGCGTGCCCTTGGTGCCCGGCTATCATGGCGACGACCAGTCTCCGGAAACTCTGCGAGTAGAAGCCGAAAAATGCGGTTTCCCGTTGTTGCTCAAAGCGGTCGCCGGTGGCGGCGGCAAAGGCATGCGCGTGGTTGAGCACATGGGCGAATTTGGCGATGCCCTCGCTGGCGCCAAGCGCGAAGCGAAAAACGCATTCGGCAACCCGGATATGCTGATTGAGCGCTACCTGACCCAGCCGCGCCACGTAGAGATTCAGGTGTTCTGTGATCAGAATGGCAACGGCGTGTATCTCGCGGAGCGTGACTGCTCGGTTCAGCGCCGCCATCAGAAAGTTCTGGAAGAAGCCCCGGCACCCGGGCTGAGCGACGACACCCGCAAGGCCATGGGCGACGCTGCGGTGAAAGCCGCACAGGCCATCAACTATGTGGGCGCCGGCACCGTGGAGTTCCTCTACGATGTCGACGGTTCATTCTTCTTCATGGAAATGAACACCCGCCTGCAGGTAGAGCACCCGGTTACTGAAATGGTGACCGGTCAGGATTTGGTGGAATGGCAGTTAAAAGTGGCTTGGGGTGAGCCCCTGCCGCTTGCGCAGTCTCAGGTAAAAACCCGTGGCCATGCCCTGGAGGCCCGCATTTATGCCGAGGACCCGGATCAGGATTTCCTGCCTGCCACCGGCAATCTGCGCTATCTGAGCACCCCTGATGAAAGCGCCCATGTTCGGGTCGATACCGGCGTGATCGAAGGCGATGACATCAGCATTCACTACGACCCGATGATTGCCAAACTGATCGTGTGGGACGAAACCCGCGAACAGGCCATCAACCGCATGGTTCAGGCACTGGAGCACTACCGGATTGCCGGTGTGAAAAATAACATCCGCTTCCTGCACGCCCTGGCCGATTCCCAGCCGTTTCGTGAAGCCGACCTGACAACCGGTTTTATCGACAACCACCGGGAATTACTGTTTCCGAAATCAAAACTGGACACCCACAAGGCGCTGGTTCTGGCTGCGGGCTTTGTGTTGGAAGAGCGAAAATCTGCAGAATCCGTGAGCACCGATCCCTGGTCGCCGTTCGGCCGCCGCAACAGCTGGCGCCTGAACTCCGAATACGCGCAACCCCTGAAGTTGCAGGTGGGTGACGATATTCACGAACTGAAAATCCTGGAAAAAGACGATCACTACCAGGTGTTTGTTAATGGCAGCGTATACAACCTCACCGCAAAACTTGACGATGATTATCTTCAGGCAGTGGTCAATGGCCACAGGATCAGCATCCATGGCAACCTGCATAACAACCAGCTTGTGCTCTTTTATCAGGGAGACACCTTCCAGTGCACTTTGTACCGGGAGAACTACACTTCTGAAGACATGGCACCTGAAGGTGGCCTGAGTGCGCCAATGAACGGTGCTATTGTGGCGGTTCAGGCCAAGGTAGGCGACAAGGTTACGGCCGGCCAAACGCTGGTGATCATGGAAGCCATGAAAATGGAGCATGCCATCAAGGCACCTGCCGACGGCGTTGTCTCCGAGATTTTCTTTTCCGAAGGCGAGCAGGTTTCTGAAGGCGCGGAACTGATTGCCATTGAGATTGCCGAACAGGACAGCGACCAGAGCAATGAGGAGCCAGGTTAATGGCCTTTCCAAAACAGGTGCGATTGGTTGAGATGAGCCCTCGGGACGGCCTGCAAAACGAGGCCGGGCCAGTGATTGCCACCCGCATCAAAACCCAGTTGATCGAACGGCTTGCGGATTGTGGGCTCATCCATATCGAATCCGCCAGCTTTGTGTCACCCAAGTGGGTGCCACAAATGGGCGATGCCGCTGAGGTAATGGCGGGCATCAAGCGCAAAGCCGGCGTGCGCTACTCGGTTCTTACGCCCAACCTCCGGGGTTTCGAAAATGCCCTGGCAGCGGGCGTAGGCGAAGTAGCTGTATTTGGTGCGGCTTCTGAATCCTTCAGCCAGAAAAACATCAATTGCTCCATCGCAGAAAGCCTGGAACGTTTTCAGCCCGTGATGGACGCGGCCAGGAAACACAACATTCCGGTACGAGGCTATGTCTCGACCGTGCTCGGATGCCCTTATGAGGGCGACATTGCCCCGGAGCAGGTAGCGAAGGTCGCCAAAAACCTTGCCGACATGGGCTGCTATGAGATTTCGCTGGGCGACACCATTGGTACCGGCACACCGCTGAAAGCCAAGCGGATGCTTGAGGCCGTGGCCAAACACGTACCCGTGGAGCGCCTGGCCGCGCATTTTCACGACACTTACGGCCAGGCACTGGCCAACCTTTACGCGGTGGTGGAAGAAGGCGTGGCGGTTATCGATGCGTCGGTTGCAGGCCTCGGGGGGTGCCCCTATGCCAACGGCGCTTCCGGCAATGTCGCCACCGAAGACGTGCTTTACATGCTCAACGGCCTGGGTATCAGCACAGGCGTGGACCTGAACCAACTGGTGGCTACCGGCGAGTGGATCTCTGGCCAGCTTAATCGTCACAACGGTTCAAAAGTGGGCCAGGCTCTTCATCCCTGAGGATTTGACATGACCAAGAACAAAAACGTTGTCGCCCTGGACCTTCCTATCCCCGAGATAGAAGATCTACCTGAGGATGTCAAAAAGTACTTTGATATCTGCATGGAAAAGCTGGGGATGATTCCCAACGTGCTCACGGCCTTCAGCCAGAATTTGAAGCAACTGGACGCCTTCACCCGCTTCTACAACGAGCTGATGATGGGTGAAAGTGAACTCAGCAAGCTGGAACGGGAAATGGTTGCGGTGGTGGTTTCCTCAGAAAACAAGTGCTTTTACTGCCTCGTAGCCCACGGCGCAGCGGTGCGGGTGCTAAGCGGCGACCCGGCCCTGGGCGAGCACCTGGTGATGAATTACCGGTCGGCCAAACTGGATAAGCGCCAGCGTGCCATGCTGGATTTTACATCCCATCTCACGCGCTCTCCGGCAACGGTTGCAGAAGACGAAGTGCAGGCACTTCGGGATGCCGGCTTCAGCGACAGCGCAATCTGGGATCTGAGCAACGTCATCGGCTTCTACAACATGTCTAACCGCGTCGCGATCGCCAGTGACATGCGCCCGAACCCTGAATATCACAGCCAGAGCCGCTAATACGGCCCACCTGGCCCGTTAGTCCTCGACAACAAAGACAACCGGAGGCAGAGAATGAATCAGACTCTTCCAAGCACCTTTCCAAGCTATACCAGCGGTACCTCCAGCACTCCACTGCTGGGCATGACCATCGGCGAAATGCTTGACCGTACGGCCGCCAAGTATCCCGACACCGAGGCGTTGGTGTGTCTGCACCAGGACATTCGCTGGACCTACAAAGAGTTCCTTGCAAAGGTAAATGAAGCGGCGCGGGCCTTTCTGGCTATTGGCGTCAAGCGCGGTGATCGCGTGGGCATCTGGGCTCCCAATCGTTATGAGTGGACCGTTACCCAGTTTGCCACCGCCAAGATTGGCGCCATTCTGGTCAATATCAACCCGGCCTACGGCATGCATGAGCTTGAATACGCCATGAATCTGTCGGGCATCAGCGTTCTGGTCAGCGCAGACAGCTTTAAAGCCTCTGACTACCGCAAAACACTTTATGATCTGGCGCCCGAACTGAAAACCTGTACACCGGGCAAGATCAAGGCCCAACGGCTCTCTGAACTGCGCGCGGTCATCAACCTGGACACCGAAAAACACGCCGGCATGTGGAGCTGGAACGAATTCACCGGCTTCGCAAATGACGTCAGCCAGGACGACGTAAACAAGGTTCAAAGCCAGCTCCAATTCGATGACCCCATCAACATACAGTTCACCTCCGGCACCACCGGCAACCCCAAAGGGGCCACCCTCACCCATCACAATATTCTGAACAACGGGTTCTTTGTGGGTGAAAGCCAGGTTCTGACGGAAAAAGACCGTCTGGTTATTCCCGTGCCCCTGTACCACTGCTTTGGCATGGTGATGGGCAACCTGGGTTGCATTACCCACGGCTCCACCATGATCTACCCAAGCGAAGGCTTTGAGCCCAAAGCCGTGCTGCAGGCAGTTCATCAGGAGAAAGCGACGGCACTGTACGGCGTGCCCACCATGTTCATCGCACAACTGGCCGAGCCGGAGTTTGAATCCTACGATCTCTCAACCCTGCGCACCGGTATCATGGCGGGTTCCATCTGCCCGGCGGAGGTGATGAGAAAAGTCAACGGAAAGATGAACATGAAAGAAGTTCAGATCGCCTACGGCATGACCGAAACCAGCCCTGTGTCTACCCAGACCAGCTCCCTCGACCCGTTTGAGAAACAGGTCACCACCGTAGGCCGTACTCAACCCCACCTGGAAATCAAAATCGTTGATCCGGCCACCGGCAACGTGCTGCCTCGAGGCGAGATTGGTGAGCTGTGCACTCGCGGCTACAGCGTAATGCTGAAGTACTGGAACAACGAAGAAAAAACCCGCGAAGCCATCGACGACGCTGGCTGGATGCATACCGAGGATCTGGCCACGATGGACGAAGAAGGCTATATCCAGATTGTTGGCCGCATCAAGGATATGGTGATTCGTGGTGGTGAAAACATCTACCCTAAAGAGGTTGAGGAATTCCTTTATACCCATCCTTCCATTGAGGAAGTTCAGGTAACCGGTATCCCCCATGATAAGTACGGCGAAGAGCTGGTCGCCTGGGTGAAACTGCGCCCTGACTCAGACCCGGTAAACGCCGACGATCTGATGGCCTTTTGCAAAGGCAAAATCGCCCACTTCAAGATCCCCAGAAACTACAAATTCGTGGATGCATTCCCGATGACGGTTACCGGCAAGATCCAGAAGTTCAAGATGCGGGAAATTTCCATTGAAGACATGGGGCAAAAATAAAACCCTGAGCTATTGCAGGTCCCGGTAACCCCGGGCCCTTTTAGTTTATCAAAGGACCCGGGGTGGCGTTTCAGGTCGACGCCCGCCAGTCCCAGCTCGCCAAATCCACGTAAAACACAATATGATCACGGCCAAGGTGAGTAAGATCCAACCGATAATAAAGCGCCTGACGCCCGGCGCCATGGGGATACCCGCTACTGTCGGATCGCTGTCCCCCAGATAACCAACAATCTCGTCAATACCGGGGAACACAGAGATCAGCACAACCAAAATAGTACAAACCAGTGCAGATGCTGTCCCCCGCCAATAAGCCCTCCCTGAGAAGCCTCCTTGCCGAAACAGGCGCTTGGCATGGAGATACAGCCCGGAGAGGCACAGCCCACTGAGCATTAAACCGAACAGAAACCAGATAATCTTCGAAGTAATGCCCGCAAAATTTCCAAAATGCAGCGGGTCCGCCATGTTTTCCCAGTACTCAAACGAGGTGAGATCCGCACCCGACTGCTGTTTGATCAGCACCCCGGTATCGCTAACCGTCACCGAGTTAACCCAGTCCCTGAGAAACCAGTCATCGCCTTTGCCTGCAACTCGTAAGCGCGCATCTCCGAAGAAGCTGCCGGGCGGAAAAATCTGACGTATCTCAAGATCTGGCCTGGCCTGCTGGGCAATGGCCGTCAGCTCATTAACCGTGAGCACAGACGTCTGTTCGGTTATCGCTTGCTCACTGACTTGTTGCTTTGCAAAAAGCGAATGAGGCACCCCGGTCGCCTCGAGGCCGTACCAGATGCCTGTCACAGCGATGAGAATCGCGAACACCAAAACCCATAACCCTCCAGTCTTGTGAAGTTCTGTCACCCACGCGTTCTTCTTGCCGGGCTTGAACCTGAGAAATTTTGACCACCACCGCTTGTAGAATAACAACGCGGAGGTGATAGAAACGGCGAGACTGATCGCAAACAACGAAACGAAAATAATGCCAATCGGATTCGGGAAAAAAAGTCGCCGATGAAAACTCCGAAAAAATCGCTGTACGTTAGCCATGCTGCCAACACCCAACACCTCTGCGTTCGATGGATCCACAAAAACCCGTGTTCTTGGCCTATCATTTCTGGCCAACACCACCTCAATGGCTGATCTCTGGTAAGGCGGAACCAGGAACATCTGAACCTTGGCCCCAGGAAATTCTTCAAGCACAGATCTGCCGACAGCATCCCAGTCGATTTCACCCTCAAACGGTTGCACCCGCATCTCGGGGGTCATCAACCAATCAAACTCGAAAGACAGTGTTGCAACCGTGCCACCCCAACAAATAATCAACAGCATTATCCCTGTGAATACACCGGTAAAGCTGTGTACATCAAACCATCGCCGTGCGCTCAAAAACAGACTCCAATTTCTCTTAAATGCAAATACAAATGATAATGAATTGCGTTATTTTTAAAGAAAATATAGTATATGCGGCCACTACGTATAGCAACTAAAACCAGATAAAACAGGCTCGTATATGGCTGAATATAATGACGTTGACCCCACTCCCAAGTTTCACTGCCGCCACTTTCACGCCCTCGGCGCGTGCTGCTTGCTCGGCACAATAGCTCTGTCAACCAGCACCCATGCCGAGATATTCTCCCTGCCCGAGCTTTTGGTAACCGACGATTCAAGGCATCCCACACAGAACTTCGAGGACGAAGTCATCCAAGACCAGAACAGCTCCCGCTCCAGCTCTTCAACGGGCGGTGCTGTGCTGCAAAACCTCAACCCGGTGAACACAAGAGACTCATTGAGACTGACGACCCCGGGGCTGATCAATGCGCCGGGCAACGACCGCTTCAGCGGGCCACCAAAAATCAGAGTCTTCGGCAATACTCAATCTGGCTCGTCAATTGATGGGCTGCCCAGCGTTCTGTTCCAGGCAGCCGAAGGTGGAGGCTATTCAAACTTTCGTATCCCAACGATCGCGATCGATCGTATCGATGTGCTGAAAGGTGGCAGGGCCGTTGAATACGGTGATAACTCTGAAGGTGGTATCTTCGTGACCCGCCTCAAGTCGGGCCAGAACTACGATAACCATGCCGCTGTTTCAACGGACTTCAGTGATGCCGGGGAATCTATCCTTCAGGCGGAGGTCGCAGACAGCACAGACGCCTACGACGTGTACCTGTCTGGAAGCTATCTATACGGAGATTTCGATGGCAGAAAGCCCCCCGACAATCTGGATCAACAAAAAGTGGGCAGTACGGCAGGGAAACTGGGGATTAACCTGAGCGACAAAACGCGGCTGGAGTTCACGGGCATTTATAGCGACTCCTCAACAGACATCTTCAGAAAGGATCGACCTAACGACGTTTCTTCAGAAAGTCTTTTTTTGGCAGGAACGTTATCACATAACCTGAATGATCAGGCCAGCGTCAAGGTTGGATATCTCCGGTCTGATAGTTCAAGCATCTGGCCTGCACGCGATCGCGATCGCTCTATCATCATCGACACATTCTTCTCTGATATTTTCTTTAAAAAAGATCTTTCAAAGAACCTTACCTACAGCGGGAGCGTAGGCGCAGAGTATGCCAAAACGAACAATCTCCGAGACAATCGCTGGGACAACACCTTTGACGACTACGCCCTCAAATGGAGAAATGCCTTAACACTTATGGACAACACCGTCTTCAGCGTTGGCCTGCGAAATACATGGTTTAATAACGACATTGTCCTTGACGGCGCAGAGCAACCAGACAACCTGACAAAAGACAGCGTGTTCAGTTGGGAGGCGGGCATTGCCCACTCGATCGCGCCAGCAACTCGCCTCAGGGCGAGTGTTGCCTCCGGGTTCTCGCGTTTTTATAGCATCTACGGCAATTTCGGAACCGACGCCCTGAATCCAAACGGTGCCCAGGATGAAATTCTTGAATCAATGACGTACGAAATCGGCGTTAATCAGTCGTGGAAGTCTGCAACACTCGATGTCAGCCTTTACACGATTACTCAGGACAATGTGCCCAGGCGCAACGGTGGAGCAATTCAAAACGTTGATGTGGAACAATCAGGTCTTGAAGCCGCAGTGAGATCGGCACTGACAGACACCATTTTCATTGAAGGCAGTTACACCCACTTGTTCGGCCTCAAAGCCACACGCGACGATGGCACTGACGCAAACGGCAATATTTTCTATGGCAATAACGGCGTGAATGTCGCTTCCGACCAGGTCACTGTACAAATCGATTGGAAGCTGAACGATCTGCTATCACTCTGGGCTGCCGGGATGTACGGGACCCCGTTCGAGCGTGAAAACGCTGATGGTACCAAGGACGCCAGGGAAAGAGCCTATCAGCGCCTGGACATCGGGGCTGGCTGGCGAATTACCAAGAAAGCATCAGCCAGGGTACGCCTCGAAAACATCACCGACGAGAAAGACTTTGGCAGCACACTTGAAGGTCAGCCGGTGAATACCGACGGTAGGCTAGGCCGCGTCGCCTGGATCGGATTTGATTACACCTTCTAACCACATTCAGTATGCGTTGAGCGGGCGTAGAAAACTGCGCCTGAACAGCCCCGGTTCTCCTTAACTGAGCCCGGGGCTTTTTTTGGCCTTTGAAAAATCCATTTGACTGAAACTTCGATTCGTGATGTTATCACAGTTAACATTGTTACCACCGATAACATTTAGCGAGCACGAAAACCCGATGACAAAACCGGCTTACCATCACGGCGACTTACCGTTGCAAGCCCAGGGTCTGGCCCTCGAAACGCTCAGGGCCCAAGGGGATGCCGCCATAAGTCTGCGCGCCCTCGCCAAGCAGCTCGGCGTCAGCGCACCTGCGCTATATCGGCATTTTTCAGATCGCGACACTTTGCTGGCTGAGCTGGCCATCGGTGGGTTTGAGGCACTGACTGACCGCCTGCGCGCCGCAGACCAACAAACCCCGCGCAAAGCGCTGATCGAGATAGGGCTGGTATACGTAAATTTTGCACAGGAAGAACCCAATCTTTACCGCCTGATGTTCGGCGGCCGCGTTCTGCCCATGGGAGTGCATCCACGACTGGATGCTGCCGGCAAGAGTGCATTTAAGGTACTGGAAAACACCGTGGCCCGCGCCCGCCAGCTTGGCTACCTGAAACCCTCGTCCGTTTCGCTAACAACAGCCGCTGCCTGGTCTCTGGTGCACGGGCTGTCGCAGCTCACAATTGATGGCCACTTGCCGGGTGCAAAGGCCGATCCCATGTTGACCGAAGGCGTACTGAGCTTGTTTTTAGACGGCGCCCGGTCTGACCACCAACAGCAGTCCCAACAGGATTTAACCCCATGAACAGCCCCAAACCCAGCACCCTTCGCGTTGGCCGACGTTATCGCGAAAACCGTCTTGACGGCCCCTACGATGCCATTGTCATCGGCTCCGGCATTGGCGGCCTGACTACCGCTGCCTGCATGAGCAAGCTGGGCAAAAAGGTTCTGGTGCTTGAACAGCACTATACCGCCGGTGGATTCACCCACAGCTACGACCGTAACGGCTACGAGTGGGATGTGGGCGTGCACTACATAGGCGATATGGGTGCAGACCACACCCTCGGCAAACGGCTGTTCGACCACATCACTGACGGTCAGTTGAAATGGGCGCCACTGGATGCGCATTACGACCGCATTTTCCTGGGTGATGAACACGTGGACCTGGTTGCAGGCCCCGATGAATTCCGTGCTGAACTGGTCAGAGTGTTCCCGGAAGAAGAAAAGGCCATCGACACCTACCTGGGTTATCTGCGAAAGGTATCCAAGGCCATGCCGGCGCTTGTTCTGGGTAAAGTACTGCCAGATCTGGCCGCCGGACCGCTGAGCATGCTCGCCAAACGCCGGGCTCCGGCGTTTCTCAACAAGCCTACCCGCGAGGTGCTGGAGAGCATTACCAGCAACCAGGAACTGATCGCCGTGCTAACCGGCCAATGGGGCGATAACGGCCTGCCGCCGGCGGAATCCAGCTTTATCATTCACTCACTGATCGCGCGCCATTACCTTCACGGTGGCTACTACCCTATCGGCGGCGCTTCCGAAATGGCAAAAACCATCATCCCGGTGGTTCAGCAAGGTGGCGGTGACGTGTTCACCTACGCCGACGTGACCGGCATTCTGATCGAGAAGGGCAAGGCCGTGGGCGTGCGCATGGCAGACGGCGCGGAGATCCGTTCGCCGCTGGTTATCAGCAACGCAGGCGTGTTCAATACGTTCAACACCTTGCTGCCCAAAGAGGCGCCCCACTGGGACTATTATCAGGGCAAGCTGACGACCGTAAAACGTTCCATGGCCAGCAACTGCCTGTACATCGGCTTGCTGGATACCGCCGAGAATCTGGGCCTGCCGAAAACCAACTACTGGATTTACCCCGGCCCGAACTACGAAAAACAGATTCAGGACTTCATGGACGATCCTGAGGCCAGCGACATTCCGCTGACCTATATTTCATTCCCTTCCGCCAAGGATCCCAGTTTTTCCGAGCGCTACCCTGGCCGCGCCACCATTGAGATAGTGGCACCCGGCCCGTTTGAGTGGTACGAGGAATGGGCTGACAAAACCTGGGGGAAACGCGGTGACGAATACGAGGCCAAAAAAGAGGAATACGCCCAACGCCTACTGAAAAAGCTGTACGAGAAGTTCCCGCACCTGGAAGGGAAGGTGGATTACTACGAATTATCCACCCCACTTTCCACGAACTACTTCTGCCGCTACAGCAAAGGAGAAATCTACGGTCTGGATCACACACCGGACCGCTTCGAGCTGGACTGGCTGAAGCCCAAAACCCGCATTCCCGGCCTGTATCTCACCGGCCAGGACATCATGACCTGCGGCATTGTAGGGGCCATGCTCGGCGGCCTGCTGACCACCGTGGCCGTGAGTGGCTTCAAGGGACTGCCGCTTGCGAAGAAGATGTTTGTGGGCTAGAAAACCGAGCAGGCCTTCCGGTCATTGAGTCGGTACAACAAGGCGTAGGATTAATCAGGGGAATGAGTTGGCCCGTGCTGTTTCCGGAACAGAAGCAGCAAAGGCACCGCTAACAGCGTCATCCACGCCATAAGTTGAAAATCGTTGAGGTAACCTATGGCAGCCGCTTGCCGGCTAAGCTCACCATTGAGAATGGCTAGTGCCTGATCCGTTGAACCCAAACCTCCCTGCTCCAGCATCCTCTGCACGGGTTCACGGAAAGGCGTGAGCTGCTCCCCCATAACCGCATGATTGATCTGGGTGCTGCGCGCCGCGAGGGCGACCATCACTGAGATGCCAATGCTGCTGCCTATATTTCTCATCAGGCTGAACATAGACGTGCCATCGGTGCGGTAACGGACCGCGATTGTGGAGAAGGTAATGGTGCTCAGGGGCACGAACACAAGGCCAAGACCGGCGCCCTGAATCAGGCCAGTCTGAACCAGAGCCCAAGGGCTGATATTCAGATTAAACTCCGCCATCTGGAACAGCGACAGTGACACCAACATAAAGCCGGTACCGATCAGAAAACGAACGTCCACCACGTTCACCAGACGCCCGACAACAAGCATGGCAACCATGCTACCTATGCCTCTGGGGGCCAAAACCTCACCGGTAGTGATCACCGAAAAGCCCATCAAACTCTGAAGAAAGGGCGGCAACAGCGCGAGAGTCGCCAGCAGCACCACGCCAACAATAAAAATAAACACCAAACCTAAAGCCAAGTTGCGGTCCTTGAATAAACCCGGCTCCAGAAAGGGCGCCTTTGCGGTCATCATGTGTGCCACAAACATATACAGACACACCCCAGCGACCAACGATTCAATAATGATTTCCGTTGAAGAAAACCAGTCCAGGCCTTGTCCCCGATCCAGCATTAACTGCAAGGAACCGATAGCCAAGGCAAGCAGCCCAAAGCCAAACAGGTCAAAACGCCGCGACACCTTCTCGGTTTCTTCCACAAACATAAGAATGCCAATCAGCGCGAGGACGCCGAACGGCAGGTTGATCAGAAACACCCACCGCCAGTTGTAATACTCCGTCAGGTAGCCGCCCAGGGTGGGACCAAGGATCGGGCCAACCATAACGCCCACACCCCACATGGCCATGGCAGAGCCATGCTTTTCTTTCGGATACGTGTCCAGCAGAACCGACTGGGACAATGGCACTAGCCCCGCGCCAAACACGCCTTGTAACAGGCGGAACAACACTATCCCTTCCAGAGACGTCGCAATGCCGCAAAGCATCGACGTTAAGGTAAACCCAACTACCGCCGTTACAAACAGTTTTTTTCGACCCATTCGAGCCGCCAGAAAGCCGGTCATGGGTGTCATGATCGCTGCGGCCACAATATAGGACGTCAGTACCCAGGCAATCTGCTCCGAGGTGGCTGACATACTGCCTTGCATATTAGGCAAGGCCACATTGGCAATGGTGGTATCGACTGCCTGCATGATTGTCGCAAGCATGATTGAAACGGTAATCAGCCCTCGATGAGCAACACCGGTGCCGGTGGCCTGTTCACTCACTCAGAATCCCCGGCGGGTTCTGAAGTCGTGAAAAAAACGCCCTGGAGCCAGGACGTAAGAGGTTGTATAAAAGCAGGGCCGCGATTCTGATGACCAATATCAATCGAGACGGCAACGCTCATACCCGAGAGCAAACTCGGCCCGTCGATCGTATTTTCCAGTTCGATCCGCACAGGAATACGTTGTACAACCTTCACCCAGTTGCCCGTCGCGTTTTGGGCGGGCAAAATCGAAAACTCGGAGCCAGCTGCGCCGGCAATACTGCCCACGTGACCTTCCCAGACATCGTCAGGGTAGGCATCCACTTTAATTTCGACGTTCTGGCCCGGCTGAATATGGGTCAGTTGGGTCTCTTTCAAGTTGGCGTCTACCCAAACATTCTTAACGGATACCAGGCTCATGGCGGCGCGGCTCGGGCTGGCATATTGCCCTTCCACCGGTATTTGGGAGGCAATCCCGTCAAAGCGCGCTGCCACCCGAGTGTCTTCACGGTTCATCTGCGCTGCATCCAGAGCTGACTGCGCTTTCCGGTACAGCGGATGTTTCTCCACAGCAATATCGGGATCGCCACCAAGGCCTGCTTTGATGCGCTCAAGGCCCGTGCGAACCTGCTGAACCTGCTCCTCGGCAAGCTCCATTTTGTGGCGGTAGCTATCCAGTATTGAGTCGGACACGGCGCGTTTTTTTGCCAGTTCACCTTGTCGTTCGTATTCACGCGCGGCAAATGCCTGATTGCTCTTGGCTGCCGACAGCTCTTGTTGCTTCTCTCGGTAACTGGCTTTCATCGTTTCAATCTGGGTTTTCACCTCTGCCCGCTCAGATCGGGCGGTATCAAGGGCAATCCGATAGCGCTCAGGGTCTATCTCAAAAAGCGGATCGCCAGCTTTCACTTTCTGGTTTTCTTTAACGGCAACATTCACAACGGTGCCGGAGACCTCAGGAACCACAGACACCACATCCGCACGTACATAGGCATTCTCGGTTTCCACATAACGACCGCCCAGAAGATACACAACGGCGGCGATAAGAATGATAATCAGCGGCACCACTGTTAGCAGCAGGAATCGGCCACTGACCACACCGGATTGGCTGTCGGGTAAGCGTTTCGTTGTATCGCGCATAGTGTTCTGGTTCCTGAAAATACGACGCATTAAAGGCTCATCAGGTTTTCATGAGCTGGAGCATTATAAGCATGCTCATATTCGGAGTGAACAGCGAACTTGAAAAATACTGCTACGCTTAGGGTCCGGGTAGTAAAAATGCTGACCGGCGATTTCAGGTTTATCACGTCAAGGAGAAGCGTAAATGAACGTTCATTCTGGCTTTACCTTTCGCCCCGGTTTTGTTGTACGGCTCATCTCTACAGTGTCTGGAACAGCTCTGGCACTAATTATCTCTTCTTCTGCCCTGGCCGCAGACGCACCGTCTGAAGTGAAGACAGCCGCAGTCCACGCAGGCCTTGCAGCCAAAGCAGACAATGTTAAAGGTGTGCAAACGCATTTGCATCACGCACTGAATTGCCTTGTCGGACCAGATGGCGACGGCTTTGACAGTAACGAATTGAACCCATGTGGCGACATGGGCAAAGGCGCCATTCCCGACACCAAAGATGACATGATGAAGGGACAGTTGAAAAAGGCGGTTGCCAAAGTAAACAGCGGGCTGGATACGGATGACTACGATGAGGCGAAATCGGCTGCTATGAGCACCCAGAAAATGCTCGAAGCGCAGTCCATGTAATTTTAAAAGCAGTCGGTATAAAAAAGGGCCACGGCAAACGTGGCCCTTTTTCTTTGCTAGCCAGGTTGGCTGGCACTTCTGTTCGCTAACCCATATTCTTGCGCACGAACTTCTGAACCTCGCCCACAATGCCGCTACGAAACGCGAGCACCGTAATAACAAAAATACCCCCCAGAATGGGATCTACCCAGTCTCGGAGTGGTCCCTGACCCAGTTGGTACTCTATGTTTACTACCAGGGTGGCGCCTAACACCGGGCCGAGCAACGTACCCATGCCCCCTATAAGCGTCATCAGGATAACTTCACCCGACATGTGCCAGTGCGCATCGTTCAGAGACGCCAATTCAAACACGACCGATTTCATTGACCCCGCCAGGCCTGCAAGAGCAGCAGACATCACGAACGCCAGTATCTTGTACCGATCTACCTTGTAGCCCAAAGAGATCGCGCGAGGCTCGTTCTGTTTGATGGCCTTCAACACATGACCGTAGGGACTGCTGACAATACGTTGAACCAACAGGTAACAACCGAGGAAGACCGTCAGCACGACGTAATACAAGTTCAGGTTATCCTCAAGGTTGATCAACCCGAACAGCTCGCCTCTGGGTACGCCATGCATACCATCTTCACCGCCGGTAAAGGATGCCTGAACGAAGAAGAAAAAGACCAACTGAGCCAGGGCGAGGGTCACCATGGCAAAGTAGATACCTTGCCGGCGAATGGAAAGCAGAGCGAAGCCCAGCCCAAGCACAGTCGCCATCAGTGTGCCCGCGATTACACCCATCTCCGTTGTGAGTCCGCTAAAATTACTGAGCAAATAACCTGTGGTGTATCCACCTGTTGCCAAAAAAGCCGCATGGCCGAAAGACAACAGGCCGGTAAACCCGAACAGCAGGTTAAAGGCCACTGCAAACAGCGCGAAACACAGGATTTTCATCAAAAATACGGGATACATGACAAACGGTGCCAGCAACAACAGCACCAGCAATACGCCGTTCAGAATCCACTTCCTGCGACTGTCGATTTTCTGCTGTTTGAGAATCGTTTGCTGGATGTCCGACTGAATATCGATCTGACTCATGATTATGCCTCCTTGCCGAACAGACCATTGGGTCGGATCATCAGCACGATCACCATGACCAGAAAGATCACAGCAGACGATGCGGGTGGGTAGAAGGTTTTGGTAAGGCCCTCAACAACGCCCATGAGAATACCGGTGATAATGGCGCCACCGATGGAGCCCAGCCCCCCGATAACCACAACGGCAAAAACAACAATAAGAATGTGCGAGCCCATGACCGGGGTTACCGAATAGATGGGCGCGGCCAGCACACCCGCAAACGCGGCCAGCATAACCCCGAAGCCGTAGGTGAGGCTGACCAGCAAAGGCACGTTGATACCAAAGCCCTGCATCAATTGGGAGTCTTCTGTACCGGCTCGCAAGTATGCACCCAGCTTGGTTTTCTCAATCATGAACCAGGTAACGAAACACAGAAGAAGCGCGGCCACAATAACCCAGGCCCGATAAAAAGGCAGGAACATGAACCCAAGGTTTACGCCGCCTTTGAAGACATCCGGTATGGAATAACGAAGGCCAGACACACCGTAAATATTGGTAAGAATACCCTGCATAATCAGCGCAACACCGAAGGTCAGAAGCAGGCTGTAAATATGATCCTGCCCGGCAATGCGGCGAAGAAGAAAATATTCAACAAGCACCCCGACGATGCCAACCAGTACCGGTGCCAGAAAAAGGGCCACCCAGTAGTTCACACCAAGATTATCAAACAGGATAACCGTTGCCATGGCACCCAGCATGTACATGGCACCGTGGGCAAAATTGATAATTTTAAGAAGGCCGAAAATAACCGCCAGCCCCAGGCTCAGCAGCGCGTAAAACGCACCGTTGATAACCCCGATCAAAAGCTGGCCGTAAAGCACCGCCATGGGCACGCCGAATATCATGGACATGTTGCTAACTCCAAAAGCAGCACAGACGTTGGATCCGTTTTTAAATTTTTGTCGTTTTTGAGCTCTCCGGACAGCGCCGGAGAGCTCGTTTACCTACGTCTTATTTGCCAGTGACCAGCTTGCAGTCGCTTTCGGCGAGCGGACGGAAAGCTTCATCAGCTGGTATGGTGCTGATGATTTTGTACAGATCCCACTCACCCGTGGACTCTTCAGGCGTTTTCACCTCCGCCAGATACATGTCGTGCACCATACGGCCATCTTCACGAATGCGGCCATTCTTGGCGAACATGTCGTTGATAGGCGTATCCATCATCTGCTTACGCACGGTTTGCGCATCATCTGAGCCTGTTGCTTTAATGGCGTTCAGATACTGCAGTGTGCTGGAGTAGATACCGGCATGAACCATGGTTGGCCTTGCGCCGGTTTCTTCCATGAAACGGTCAGACCAGGCACGGGTCTCGTCGTTCATATCCCAGTACCAGCCTGTAGTCAGCTGAAGGCCCTGGGCAACTTCGGTTCCCAGCGCGTGCACATCACTCAGGAAAACCACGAGGCCCGCAATGGTCTGGCCAGACTGGGTTACACCAAATTCAGCGGCTGTGGTAATCGCGTTAGTGGTATCTGCACCCGCGTTTGCCAAGGCGATAACGTCAGCACCAGAAGCCTGTGCCTGCAAAATGAACGAGGAGAAGTCCGGTGTCGGGAACGGATGGCGAATGCTGCCTATGATTTCACCGCCATTGGCCTCCACAACACGGGTCACGTCCTTTTCCATTGCGTGGCCAAAGGCATAGTCGGCAGTCAGGATATACCAGGTCTTGCCGCCTTCCTTAACGATCGCAGTGGGTGTGCCGATAGATAATGCGTAGGTGTCATAAGCATAGTGAATGTGGTTCGGAGTGCAGTACTCGTTGGTGATACTGGACGCCGCAGAACCGTTAACCAGACCCAGCTTATCGGCCTCTTCCAAAACCTTGGTTGCGGCGATGGTTACAGAGGAGGCAACAAGGCCCGCCACCATATCGACCTTGTCGTTTTCTACCCAGCGACGCACGGTGCTTGAGGCTACGTCCGGGCTGTTACGATCGTCGGCGGTTACGATTTCAATTTTTGCGCCGTCAACCTTGCCGCCAAAATCCTTGACGGCCATTTCCAGGGCCGTTAGGCCGTTAGGGCCGGCCAGATCACGATAGGTGCCGGACATGTCCGCCAGATAGCCAATTTTAACGACATTGTCGCTGATTTCCGCTTGGGCACCACCCACCATCAAGGCGGATGCAACGGCTGAGGTCAGAAGCTTTTTCATCATTGTCATTATTATAATCTCCGCGACTGTTTTGCGTTGGTTCGGTTTTTGTTGCTATTTTTTTCTTTTCACACGTACATATCCGGGCTCAGACACCCAAATAACCATTCAGCACTGACTGCTTTGCGTGCAGTTCGCTGGCGCTGACTTCTTCCACAATCCGGCCATGCTCAACCACATAATGGCGATCAGCCAATGGCGCCGCAAAGTGGAAATTCTGCTCGACCAGAATAATGGTCAGGCCTTTCTTTTTGAGAGCCAAAAGAACCTCGCCAAGCTTCTCCACAATGACGGGAGCCAGGCCCTCGGTGATTTCATCCAGCAAAAGCATGTTGGCGCCGGTGCGAAGAATGCGCGCCAGAGCAAGCATTTGCTGCTCTCCCCCTGAGAGCTTGGTGCCCTGAAAAAAGCGGCGCTCATACAGATTGGGGAACATCGTGTAGATTTCTTCCAGGCTCATACCCCCGCTGCGCACCACAGGCGGCAACACGAGGTTTTCCTGAACGCTGAGTGACGAAAAAATGCCCCGATGCTCGGGGCAATATCCAACACCCAGCCTCGCAATGTTGTGCGGGGCGCAAGACATGGTCTCCTCCCCGTTGATCATGATGGAGCCGGTACGCCGCCCCACCATGTTCATAATTGCCTTGAGGGTGGTACTTCGCCCGGCGCCATTTCGGCCGAGCAGTGTGACCAGCTCACCCCGGTTAACGACCATTTCAATGCCGTGCAAGATATGGGACTCACCATAAAATGCATGCAGCCCGGAAATACGCAACTGCTCGTAATCCTTTGTGCCGTTTGCACTCATTGGGCAGCCTCCACTTCGGCGTCGGTTCCCCGCTCGCCGCTAGACCCAGCTCCCATATAGACCTCGCGCACGCGAGGATCGGCGGAAACGGTTTCATAGTCGCCTTCTGTGAGCACTGCTCCCTGGGCCAACACGGTTATGCGATCACACAGCTTGGAAACCACGCCAAGATTGTGCTCAACCATCAGAACGGTCCGGCCTTGAGCCGCTTTGCGCACCAGCTCCACAACGCGATCAACGTCTTCGGTGCCCATGCCCTGGGTTGGTTCGTCGAGCAACAGTATTTCCGGCTCCATAGCCAACGTGGTTGCCAACTCAAGCGCCCGTTTGCGGCCGTATGCCAACTCAACGGTTGTGGTGTTGGCAAACTCGGTCAGGCCCACAGACTCCAGAAGCTCCATGGAGCGCGCGTTCAGCCGGTTCAAAGACGCACCGGATTTCCAGAAGCTGAAAGAGTTGCCCTCGAAGCTTTGCAACGCCACACGAATGTTTTCCAGCGCGGTCATGTGCGGAAATACTGCGGAAATCTGAAACGAGCGAACCATGCCTTTGCGGGCGATGGCAGCCGATTTCAGGGGCGTTATGTCTTCGCCCTTCAAGAGAATCTGTCCGCGGGTTGGAATGAGGAATTTGGTGAGCAGATTGAACACGGTTGTCTTACCTGCACCATTTGGGCCGATCAGAGCGTGTATATGGCCTTTCTGAATCTTCAGATTCACGTCGTCGACCGCTACAAAGCCTTTGAACTCTTTGACAAGGTTCTGGGTCTCCAGCACGTACTGGTCACTCATGGGCCAATCTACCTTTTGTTTTTGTTGTGCATGTTACTTGCCTACAGATTAGATTGACGTTTACGTAGACGTCAATCTAATTCTCGTTTTTTCGGTGGTATCGAATACGTCATCGTGGAATGAGCAACGGGCTCCTCGTCACCTTCAGAATAGACAAACACCTCCCCCACTCCCATGGAGCGCCCCACTTTAATCATAGTCGCCCTCGCCCAGAGTGGCGTATGGGCTGCAGGCTTGCGCAGAAAGTTAATGTTCAGGTTCGTGGTTACCGCCAGCGGCACCAACCCAATTCGACTGAGCAATGCGGCGTAGAGCGCCAAGTCGGCCAGGCCCATCATAACGGGGCCGGACACAGTTCCACCTGGCCTGAGGTGACCGTTGTCAACATCCAGACTCATCTCCGCCCAGCCATCCCCAAGTTTTCTCAGGCTGCCATAGGCCGCCCCCTGGGGAAACTGCTCGTGGAGAAAGCTGTCGAGTTCCTCAAACGTCACCATCATGAAACAGGCTCGCCCTGGGCTCGATCACGCAGCACGAAGCGCTGAATTTTGCCGCTTGGGGTTTTCGGCAGTTCGTGCACAAATTCAATTTCACGGGGATACGCATGAGTCGACAGGCGCCGGCGAACCAGATCCTGCAGCTCATCTCGTAGTGACTGATCATCCGCAGGCTGCTGATCTCCTTTGATCACCACGTAGGCCTTTATGATAGAACCACGCTTCTCGTCGGGCTTCGCAACCACGCCCGACTCGGCAACCGCTGCATGCTCCAGCAACGTGCTCTCCACATCGGCAGGACCAACCCGGTAACCGGCCGTAGTAATGATGTCATCGTCACGACCGCTGAATGAGAAACTGCCGTCACCGTGACAGAGTGCCATGTCACCGGTGAGATAATAGCCATTTACAAACGGGTCTTTTTCGCCCCAGGTGTAGCCGTCAAAGTGAAACAACGGTGACGCCTTGACGTCCACAGAAATTTGCCCCACTTCGCCCTCGCCCACTTCTTCATTTTTTTCGTTCAGGGCAACCACTCTATGGCCCGGGGAAGAATAGCCCATTGAACCCGGGCGTTGCGGGTGCTCAAGCGCCAGAAAGTTACAACAGGTCATACCCGTCTCGGTCTGGCCATAGTGATCCGTAACCGGACAGTAGTGGCGATTCTTGATCCAGTTCACCACTTCCGGATTCAAGGGCTCGCCGGCACTGCTGGCAACTCGCAGCCCGAGGTTCTCACCTTCGGGAAGAACATGATCATTGGCTTTCAGCAAGCGATAGGCGGTAGGCGCGGCGGCGAGGTTCGTAATCTTGTACTTGCGGATCATGTCGTAGGTGGATTCGGGGGTAAACGCGCCCGGATTGAAGTGGGTAGCGTGCCCCATCAACAACGGCCCGACAACGGCGTAATAAAGGCCATAGGCCCAGCCCGGATCCGCAACGTTCCAGAACACATCATCATCCCGCAGATCAATGGCGTACTTCATGTATACATAGAAGGCCATCAACGCACGGGCCGGCACAGCCACGCCTTTGGATTTGCCCACGGTTCCGGATGTGAACATCTGCAAGAAGGGGTCGTTGCCCGTGATCATGACTGGCGCAAAATCAGGCTTCTGGTCCGCGAGAACGTGCTGAAAATCCGGAACATTCGCGCCGGCTTTCTCTGCGTTAATACGGCTGGCATCTATGCACAGCACCGGCGAACAGTTCTTCACCTCTGTAAGCTTGGGGTAGTTTGTCGGATCGGTAACCACCAGCTTTGTGCCCGCACGCTCAAGGCGGTATTCAATGGCGCCGGAACCAAATGCCGTGAACAGGGGTTGGTAAACCGCGCCCGCGCGCAATGTGCCCGCAATAACCACCAGCAACTCGGGGCCCCTTGGCAACATGGCCGCAACCCGATCACCTTTGCCGATTCCTTGAGAGGTCAGATAATTCGCAAAACGAGCGGACTTGTCTTTCAGTTCAGCAAAGGTGAGCACACCATCGCCACCGTCATCTCTTTCGTAATAAAGTGCGACTCGTTTTGGATCCGTCGCCCACTTATCACAAATTTCATGACAGACGTTCAGCCCACCATCCAGACTTCCATCCAGAATCTCCGCTTCCAGAGCGGCAGGATCGAAGTTGCTATAGACGTCGGCGTAATTCTGAAGACCCATTATCAACTCCTGCAATTTTTATCATTGAATGCATGGATGAAGATTTAGCACAGCCTTCACTTTACGTAAAGGTAAACTTTAGGCGAACGGCCAACCGAACGACTCCTCGAACACCGGCTCAAAATGCCGAGCACCACTACCCGGAAGGCAGGGCGCTATTGCTCAAAATATGGCGCAGTCCGTCGCAGTCCACCAACGAGTCCTCGCAATTCAAAACAATATCGGACCGAGCGATCACGTAAGCTTTTCCGGTTATGTTGTTTTTCACCACCTGATACTCGCCCTCTTGCTCTATGGCAGAAATTTCGCCAACGAAACTTGTCTTCCGAAGCGACACGGTTTCAAGCTTGTCGCCGGCGCCAACAAGACCTTCATATTGCATCAAAGCCAGCCGCGCCGATGTGCCTGTGCCCGTGGTGCTCCGGCAAATGACACCGGGATGAACATAGGTGGCCGAGCGGGAGCGATAATAACCCTCAGCCACAGGATCAACAGGGCCCATAAAGTGCAAAAACGGCAGAGGCCCTACGTCACCTAAAGCATAGTGGGAAAAGCTCTTTTCTGCCTGAATTGCCTCAACAATGGATTGCGCCGCGCTCGCAAGTTTGCGCTCCTCGTCGAGCGTCAGGCTGAAGCCCAGAGATTCCGCATCCACCAACGCATAGAACCCGCCACTGTAAGCCACGCTGTATGTGACCGTGCCGAGCGATGGCACTTCAATGCTGGCGCGATGAGTATGGATGTAGCTTGGCAGGCCTTCGCAGGTGATCGCCTCAACCACTCCGTTTTCAACCCGCGCTTCAATGCGTACCAGGCCTGCCGGAGATTCCAGAAGAAAGCTCTGTTTGCCCTCTTTCTTGGGCACTATTCCGGCTTCAAGCACCGCCGTCGCCGTACAGATCGTGTTAGAACCGGAGTATATCGGATAACCCATCACCTCCATGATGATGTACCCGGCCACCGCACGGGGATCGGATGGCGGCACCAGCAAATCCACGGACATCTCAGGAATACCGTAAGGTTCCTCAAGCAGCAGCGTTCTGAGACCGTCGGCGTCATCCCGCAAATACTCCATTTGGGCGCGCACGCTGCTCCCCGGTAAGGGGTTGATCCCCCCGGTCACTATGCGGCTGACGTCGCCTCCTGCGTGGGTGTCGACAAGCTGAATCGTCAGTTCCTGCTTCATGCCTTGCTCTCCCGTGACCATTGTTTGCCGTGCTCTTCCCAACGCGAATCCGGAACAATGACAATTTTGCCGAGATAATGGCTGTCACGATTCATAAAATAGTGCTCCGCCTGATGCAATTCGGAAAGCCGAAAAGCGCCATGAAGCACCGGCTTGAGCTGCCCATTACGAATCCACTCAACAAGCTGCTCTGCCTCCTCCCGGGTGCCATGGGAAACCCCGAAGATCTGCACCTGGTAAAGATAAATTCTTGTCCAGAGAATCTCACTGATGTTTCCACCACTGGCACCGGCAATACTCAAACGTGGACAGGTTTCACGGGCGTCCATGTCAAAAATCATGGCGTCGATGAAGCGATCTGTCATATCGCCGCCCACCAAATCCATAACCGCATCAAAGGGTTTGCCACCGGTTGCCGCCTTTACGCGGTCTACGAAGCTATCCATGTCGGATCGATCAATAACGGACTCCGCCCCCAACTCCTTGAGCGCGGCAGTTTTATCCGACGTACTCAAGGCATAAGGGATAGCGCCCAAAATCCGGCAGAGCTGGATAAGAGCCGTACCAACACCGCCGCTGGCACCCGTCACCAGAACCCGTTCTTCGGCTTTGACGTGCGCGGACGTGAGCATGTGCATGGCGGTCTGGTAAGAGCACATGCCCATTGCGGCAAGCTCGGCATCTGTCAGTGTCTCATTTGCTACCGCGTGGAACTGATCTGACGGAACGGCGACGTATTCCGCATAGCCGCCATCTGCGCCATGGCCGAAATAGTCCGGAGTCAGGTTGATATCGCGGCGGTTAGTCCCGTAGATGTTGAAATCCAGCAGGCCGCGCTCGCCAATACGCCGGCTATCAACACCATCACCTACCGCCACAACACGGCCGGCAATATCAGCGCCCTGAATACGGGGAAAAATCAGCGTGGGCTTGCCACCCATCTGAAACGAGGTGGTTTCGCCCTTTTTGGTGGGGTACAGCCCTTCCCTGGCTTTACGGTCGGTATTGTTCTTGGCGGTAGCGGTTACCTGGACCAGAACCTCACCCTGCGCGGGCGACGGCGTGGGCATCTCTTTATATTCAAGCTTGTCCAGATCGCCATAGCCCGTGAGGACCATGGCCTTCATCGTATTCGGAATCATAAATTTACAACCCTCCGTTCCTGCTGAAATGTGATGTCACCCTTAGCTTAGGTAACATTCCCACAGGTGTCAGGGAGTATTACGCGAATCCATTACCGCGCAGGCACCGAGCTAACGGGCAATCACTTTGTATATCGGTCGCAGTTTGGGAATCTGTTTCAGCACAACCTGGATAATGGTCATCAGCGGCACCGCCAGCAAAACACCCACCGGGCCCCAGAGCCACCCCCAGAAAAAGATGGAAACAAAAATAACCACCGGATTAATCGCCATGCGGAAACCGTGTATCCACGGCTCTATGAAGAAGCCCACCATGGTGGTGAGCGCCAGGTAACCGGCCGGCGCGATGGCCATCATCCACAGCGTATCGAGACTTACCGCTGAGACAATGGCAAGCAACACAATGGTAAGAATAACGCCAAGATAGGGTATGAAGCGTGCGAGCCCGGCCACCAGGCCCCACACTGCCGGGTCTGGCAGCCCAACAGCCCAGGCCATGAGCCCGGTCGCCACACCAACAGAGGTATTGCTGATACCCAGAACCCCAAGGTACTGGGCTATCTGATGCTGAGAATCCCGGGTAATACGCAACACCGTTCTACGGTGACTTCTGGGTAACTGTCGAACAAAGTTAAGCACCAACCTGTCGCCGCTCACGAGCAAAAAGTATGTGAGCGCCATGGCGAGTGCAAGGCCCGCAATGCCGTCACGGGCTTTGCTCATAAGCTGCGCACGCCAGGATTCAGTTTGCAGAACGACGGTTGTTGGCTCGGGTGCCGTTTTTTTACCGCCGCTCTCCGAGAATTTATTCACCGAATCTTCTACCTTCTGAGCCGACTCAGTAACCTTACTGATCTGGCGCTTCAGCTCACTTTCCCCAACCAGCAAACGGGAAATACCCTCGGGCGCCTTCCCTGCCCATTCCAGCGCCGGCGTAGCAACGGCCAGGGAAACCCCGGCGATAGCGGCTAGCACCAGCAATACCAGAATAAGTGAACTGATCACTCTGGGAATACGCAACCCGGTGCACATGCGCGAAGCTAACGGGCCGAGCAGCAAGCTTGTCAGTAGTGCCAGCACCATGGGCAAAATGATTTCATGCGCAAGGTAAAGAGTGTAAAGCACACCGAGAGTAAAGAGACCATAAATAGGTGTGGAAAGATCGGCCAGACTCGTGCCGGGTTTGGGCGCGTGTTGATCATTCAAATGTTGTTCGTCTTCCATAGAAAATCCGTACGTCTCAAGTGTGCAGGCTTCACAGTGTAACGTCTGGCAAGATACTACCGCATTACAGAACGACTTGTGCCGGGAGGGAGGCCCGCTCACTTGCCTTAACCCGTGAAATCTGACCCTGCCTGCGCAATTCGCTAGAAATACACCCGCCTATCGCCGTAGACTTGTGCGCAGATACTTAGCGCGACGGTTTTTATTGCCATGACTAAAGACTCATCTTGCTCCGAGCTTCTGCTCGACAACCAGCTCTGCTTTGCCCTTCATTCCACCTCTTTGATGATGACGAAAACCTACAAACCACTGCTGAAAGCACTGAACCTGACCTATCCCCAGTACCTGGCCATGTTGGTGCTCTGGGAGGAAGATGGCATCACCGTTAGCCACATAAGCAAACGCCTGCTGACGGACCCGGGCTCACTCTCGCCTCTGCTTAAACGGCTTGAGGCCGACGGGCTGTTGACGCGAAAACGCAGCACAGACGATGAGCGGGTGGTTGAGCTTCATCTTACTGACAAAGGGCGAGAACTGCAGGATCAGGCCCAGACTGTTCCCGGCTGCATCATCAATTCCAGCGGTCAGTCCTGGCCTGACCTGATAGAGCTGAAACGTCAACTACTAAAGCTGCGCGAAAACCTGAAAGCGTCGATCTAGCCAAAATTTTCAATGGAGCCGTTACTGCATTACACCTATTTATATTGCGCGCTAACATTTTGTGCGTTAAGTTATTACTAACGGTGCGTAGATGTTTAGCGCGCTGAGTGCCGGCAGTTCGGCTGCTAGCAAATAAACCGAACCTGAGGAGTTTATATTATGGCTGTTAAAGAAATTCTGTACCGTGCCTCGGCTGAAGCAACGGGCGGACGTGATGGGCGCGCTATTTCCTCTGACGGCGTGCTGGACGTTGAGCTGACCACGCCAACGGCAATGGGCGGCGCGGGCGGCAAGGGCACCAACCCGGAGCAACTTTTCGCCGCTGGCTACTCTGCGTGCTTTATCGGAGCGATGAAGTTTGTGGCAGGCCGTGACAAACTGCCCATTCCCGACGATGCATCGATCGAAGGTGAAGTCGGTATCGGCCAGATTCCCGGCGGGTTTGGCATTGAGGTGGAATTGAAAATCTCATTGCCCGGGATGGACGACTCTCAAGCCGATACGCTGATCAACGAGGCCCACAAAGTGTGCCCGTACTCCAACGCCACCCGCGGCAACATTGACGTCACATTGACTCGCGTATAACCGAGTAGTGCATTGCCCGTGGCGCAAACGAAAAGCAGCGGATTCTCTCCGCTGCTTTTTTATGCCGCGCCAAAATGGAGCAGGCGGGGCGTTCGCGTTTGCCTGCCGCGTCGAACTCGGCCGTGGTGGGGATAGGTGGTGGAGCCGGGGGCTTCCTACCGTCCGTTTACTTTAAGACTGGCTTTGGGTGTCAGCCATTACAGGTTTTTTGCACTTTTCCCTGGAAACGTTGCCGGATCTGATCATTTTCTGACTCACTGACAAACACCCGCTCGCCCTGATCGTTCAGATTATAGAACGTAGAAATACTCTCCATATGCTTGAGACGAGCACGAAGCTTACGGCACTGTGCTTCATGCTTGGCAGCCTGCTTCGCCGCTTTCATATTTGCCGCCTGTTCTTTCTCTCGCTGCTGCTGCCTCTGCTCCAGAAAACTCTCTATATTCTGACGACGCTCATCAACAGATGTATCGCTGTGTGCGGGGGCTACGGTTACACTAATCTCCTGATGGGCCACTTTTTCCGGTGGCTGGTCGCCGAAGTGGGTATTGCCTTGCTCATCGACCCAGCGGTATACGCCGGCCTGGGTGATGGTGGGGGTCAGAAGTACCAGAATGAGTAACATCCGTGTGGACACTGGGGATTTCCTTGGTGGTGAATTGGCGGCCTGCAACGCGGAAATTCCGGGCAGTTCTGGTTTTCTTTCTCATCCGACGATTTTTGGATCAAGCCATCGTCGCTTCATTCAGATTCGGCACGCTGTACTGCATTTGGTCTTCCAATGAACTCCACGGGAAGTTACGAATTTTTTCCATGTGGGCGGGGTAGCCCTCTTTCTCCCACCACTCCAAATCCAACGTCGCCCATTAGTCAGAGGGGCGCTCGCGTTTTCCGGCGGCGTCGAACTCGGCTGTTGTCGGGTCCAGATGGCGGTAGGGTTCGAGAGCTGGGATATCCGGCAGGGGCTGGGTCACGTCCATATAGCGCTGCAGTTCATCCCAGTGGGCGTAAAGTTCCACTTTTAGTGTGCTGTGCACCTCGGCAACCGCCGTTTGCCACCCGCTGTACCGGTGACGAAGCTGTAGCTTGTAACTGACCGGCCCTTTTGGCTGGACGTGGTAGGAAATGTACGGGTCGAACTCGATAAACGGGGCCTCGAAGGTTTCTTCGCGCCAGGTACGGAATTTGACCATGCCGGTGGGGCGGAAGAAACCGCAGCCTAGGTCTTTGATAATAAAGTCTAGGTTGCGTTCTAGGAGCCAGGTGAACGGGTAGCGAAAAAATAAGTGGAGCGCTGCGATCGCTGCCATTGGCCATGTTCCATACTGCAGCGCCATAAAAAAGCCCTCTTTAAACACGCCCACAAGAAAAGTTCCAAAACCACAAGCCATAAAAAAGCCGAAAGTAAAATAATCTGCAAATGCACCAGCGACCATAAGCAGCAGTTGCCAACGGGTTTTTATTAGATCTTTAGGGCTGACGCGATGCGTCCAAGATGGACCCGCCAGTTTTCTGGGGCCTTCACCAACTGCGCGCTCCTTAAATGTTTCTGCGGAGCTCGGGCTCAGGCTGATGTTCAACCCCGAGTAAGCCGCCCATGACAACCGCTCAATAAGGTCACCACCCTCCAGCGCTTTAATAGCGCCCCCCGGATCTTCCAGAGGCTTCTGACGCGGGATATCCGTCGAGCGATAAGCCGAGCTCGAATATTCGCTAATTGTTTCTGACTGACTAGCGTTACCACTCAACGTCCAGGTCCTCCATTTTATGTTCGACTTTCTGTGACTCATAGCTTTGCGTGTCGCGCTTCCAGACATCGACGGTGAAAGTCAGAGAAAGACTTTTGACTTTGTAGCGGGTTTCCACGAGCTCATTAAAACCCTGGGGCATCATCTCCGCTAACTGTGACCGGCCGATCATGAAGTCGATAGCATGACGCTTGTCGTCGAAATTTTCTTGAATTCCCCTAAGCAGGGTTCCCGACTTTGCAGCGATAAACTCTTTTCGCAACTCCCCTGCGGGGTTCCGTCCGAACACGCGATAACGCGCCTGCCGCCAGGAAAGCTCCAGTTTAGTTACCGAAGGCTCACCTGTGATCGCCAGCGCTGGGCTGGCGAATGTGAGAACGCTCTCGGCTTCATCCTTCCAGCTCTTTAGACCGCGACTATCGAGCCACTTCATCATGTCATTGTCTGAGATACGCTTGAACGACACTGGCGTCATCGCTTTAATCAATGCAATGTAGGCTTCCGATTCGGAGTTAAGCTTCGCTGTTTGTTCGTCCTGATCGCCAGAGAATGGACCTGCCCGTAGCCACTCGCTGACCGCATCGTCCATCATTCGGTAATAGGCCGCTTCACCGATGACGTAAATTGCAAACCCAATGGCGGTGACCCAGCCTGACGCCACGGTGCCTGTCCAGTGAGCAGCGGCAGGGATCAGGCGAGCCAACGCCGATTGTGCAGCCTGAACCGATGTGCGCTGGAGCGCACGTTCGCTGGCAGGAGTAAAAATACGGGCCGCAATAATGTCGGCGTTAGTCATGGCAGCTACACCGCCCGCCTTAATAATCTGCGCTGATCCGGCACCAAAACGACCATTGGCAAAGGAGACAACTGAATCGTTGACCATTAGCGCCGTGGTGAACATTCCAGCGACCCAACCAAAAGCCTGCAACTGATTTCTGACAACTGCCCTTCCAACGTCATTTTTCGAGCCGACTCCCTTAGCCAGACGCGAAAACCAGTCAGCCTTCTTCTGTCCCTTAGCAAGCCATTCAGGCTGCTTGGGCAACAATGATGCCAGATGCGCAGAACTAATGCCCAAGTCGGCAAAGGCACTCAACGCACCTAAAACACTGCGTGGATCTCTGAGCTGGAATGCGCTTGAGGCATTCGTGAAGTTCCAAAAGTCAAAAACCACCAACATAGTCGGCAACCCACCCGGTCTGACCGTCGCCTGATGCATCAGGTTTTTGACCGTCTGGTGTTTCACCACCCCATTAAACGCATCAGCATCAGCCACCCTCAGCCCGGACGCAATTGCCGCTCCCGACGTCAGCGTATTGCCCTGCTGATCCAGCACGTCGAGCACAATGTAAACCCGCGAGTCGCTGGCCTCCTCGAACTGAACGGTGGTCTTTCCGGGAACGGCGGTCTGGGCGAAGCCTTCGAAGGCGCCTTTGATGCGGTTGATGTCGGCGGTGACCGCTTTGCCGCGTTTTGTTAGTTCGGCCTGAACGGTGGTGAGCCACCACTGGGAGAGTTCACCAGCCACGCTGGAAAAGGCATGGGCGCCAATCCGGGTGGCGCCCATCAGGGCAGTGGCGTCCGGTGCTTTCTGGCTGCCCTGGTGATCCGCGATCGCGCGCAGGATGTTGGGCTCGAGAGTGCGCATGGTCTGGCTGCGGTCTTCCAGTGCTACAGCCATGGACTTCAGATTGGGCAGAGTCGCATCGCCAATCTGGCGCGCATCTGAGCTGTTTTGGAACGGCAATAGCATTGCACCCAGGGGATGCTCGCCTTTGGCAATCGCCAATGCCATTGCGGCCGCTTCGTCATCATCGTTTGCATCCGTGTCCTGCGGCAGTACTAATGGATCAGCGCGATGCGCGGGCAGCGAGAGCACCTGCAGCAGCGGCCCGGCCTGGAGGTATCCGGCGACCGCGTTGCCCGATTCCAGCGCAAACAGATCCCGCAAGGTGGCCGTCAGGTTTTCCGGGCGGTCGTCTTTCAGCAGGCGCACCAGGGCGGCCTGGGCCTCTTTCAGGAAGTCCCGGAGAACGGCGCGTTCTACATCGTACAGTGTGCGTTGGAGTCGCCCGTCTTCACTGTCGTCGATCCGGTTATCAAACCAGCCACCGTCAATGTAGAGAGGATTCGCTGAACCATTGGGTAAGGTTTCACGGCGGAAGTTGTTATGGAACAGTTCTGCGGTGACACCAAACGGGCGTTTTTTCACGTTATCGACCAGCGCCAGCATGAGCGCCAATGCCGCGTTCATTTGCTGAGCCAGATGGCGTGCGGCCTGCAGAGAATCTCTGAGGTGTAACGTGACCAGGTGCCGGCCCCGGAGTGTGTTTAAAACATCTGTGCCTGCATTGATCGCCGGCAATGCCTCGCCTTGCAAATGGAGCTGGCGCCAACGCGGATAAAGCGACGGTGTCTCAATGAAGTAGTCAGCGTCAACGACACGTTCATCTGCTTCAATCGCATCGCGCTGCGCAACAAGCGCGTCTTGCGCCTGCTGCGATTTTGCACCGTCGACATCGTGTAGCCAGTGGCCAGGGAGCGCGGCATCACTTTCTATCGCACTGTCTCTGGCGCGCATAGCTGGCATTTCATCAAGATGTTTCCAGCCGCCACGCAGGCTCGGCTGACCCCCAAGAAATGCCCGGATCGCCTTGGCTGAGCGGCAGCGTGCTGTCACGTAGTCAGTATTCAGCTCAAGCGCGCTGATGTATTCCCACGACCACTGCGTTTCGCTGAACGCGAGGTAAACACTGCTATAAACATCCGTACCGTTCAGGCGAGCAGGTATGTGGATAACGTCTAACTCAGGTCCCGTTGCTGTGCGATCATTGCAAGCCTCGACGGATGCCGTGCGGGCTTGTGCGACAGCCGTGTCTCGTAGAACAGGCGCCGCGCTCTCACTTGTCACAACTGCGAGCTCTCGCCAGAGCCGACCCCTGAAAAACACATAGATCCAGCCGGTTCGGAGCGGTGCGCCAATGACTTCTTCATAGCCACTCATGGGGCGCGGATGCGTCAGTTCTCCCGAGTCACAGAACAGAGTCGGGTGAACCGACACCATGAGATTGTCCTGATAGTTTCGCTGAGGCGCTTTCAGCACATGGGGGCCAATAGATTCTTCGTCAATAATAGGGACGTTTATTGTCTCATCCCCTTTTAACTGAAGAACCAGGGAGCGTTTTTTTGGTTGCTCAACGTGGCCCGCAAAAATCGGCCCCTTACGGCCTTGGTGCTTTTCGCAAATCTCGAAGGGCGTGACGACCTCACGGCCGTCTTCGCCGATTTCGCTCAGAACGTATTCATGGCCGGCAAGTGACTGCTGCCCCGTCAGTTCCAGCCAGAACGTTTTAGAGGGAGCGCAGGAAGGTGCTTTAACCGCTGACATGCTATGAAATCCTTTTCATGATAATTCTCGCTACGGCGCTATTTTGAAGCGTTTCCGGGCTCTGCTACTGCGTCGCTTTCGCCCGTTCGAAACGCTTGCCACTGTGCTTCAAGCTCCACGGACCGACTGTCGCAGGCCGTCCCTGAGCGCCATTGATTTACGATAAAGCGAGTGAGTGTCGTGGCATCTGCCCATTGGTCCCTGTCTACATAAGGCAAACAAGAAGGCCAGCCAAATGCCCAACCTAACAAACGCTCGAAATCACGACCTTTGTGAGTGTTGATCTGTTTAGCCACGCCTGTTGCCTGAAATCCTGACCATTGCACGTGACTCAGGAGATCGACAGACCAAATCCAAGTGCTGTCGACACCCGCCAATTCTGCCATTTGATCGGGTTGACAGGCTGATAGCACCTGAAGAAACCGAGTGTCATAAGCTCTGATCAGACAGGGGCCAGCGGTTTCCAGATCGACAGACAGCATGCCGCGCAAACCGGCAACGGCTTTTTCAACAGCACTTTCGGTAAACACAAACAACAGCCCCTTGTCAGCCCATTGTGACAGGGCATGCTGACAGAACTGGCTACCAACCACGGTATCAACAATGATCGGGCCGGCATCTGCAAAGGTTTCCAGAGGGCTATCCTCAAACAGCCAGCACCAGTTCGGATCGTCGCATTCCGAGTACAAAGCTTTGGTAACTTCGTATTCGTCGCACTGGGCCGCATCCACAATTAAAAGGCAACGCTGGCCAGGCTGAAGCTGCCATTCGCGAGTGGCCTCCTGAAATGTGTTCAGGCAGGCGCGATCAGGCAACGCAGGGGCAATTGTCGACATTGCAGCTTCCGTCCTGTTTTTTCTGGCATATTTTAGTCGCCGGCGCGCGCTCGGCGGCAGCCGTCAGGAGCGTGTTGCGATCAACTCGCTCGGCAAGTGGCCTTTGCCCAACAGTTGCCAGCTCCACGGGCGCCACGGCCCCACCGTTCTTCTCCACCAATCCCGGCATCCTCGGCAACTGAACCTTCTGGCCGCCCCCCTTGCCAGCGCCACCACCGGCGTTCATTTTGATAGAGGCCCCACCCAAGGAAACACCGCTGGGATCAATCTTCACGAAGCTGCCGCCGGCATTCAGGGTGATTTCGGCACCCGCTTCGATGACGGCTTTCTGGCCGGCCTTGATGTGCAACTCAGTGCCGGAATCGCTGAGCCAGGCGGTGCCGGCTTTCAGGTGCAGGGTGCCGGTTACGTTGAAACTGTGATCTTTGCCGGTCCGTTCACGTTTTTCGCCGTCGGTGGTTTGATGCTTTGCGCCTTTTACATGGCTGAAACGGTCATTCTCAACGGTCAGGTGGCTGTCGTTCCTGATGACTTCGGTGCGGTTGTGTTCGGTGAACAGGTCCAGGTCTTTTTGCGCGTGAACGTAGACCTGTTCTTTGTCCGCCTCATCTTCAAAACGCAGTTCGTTACTGCCCTCGCCCTTGTGGGTCTGGGTTTTCAGGGTGGTTCTTGTTTTGTGTTCCGGCAGCGCGTAAGGCGGTGTGTTGGTGGCGTGGTAGGTTCGGCCGGTAATGATGGGCTGATCCGGGTCGCCGAGAATCACGATGGAGGGGCTCTTCGGTGTTTGTGGACGAACTGTATCCGGCATTCCCTGCGCAGCTTGCGCAGTGCCGTATCAAGCGGGCGGATGAGAGTAAGGCACTTCGGCAAGAAAGACGATCCCAGCCGTATTGATGTCTGCGATCAAATGCTGCGCACGTAATTTAGCTCCATTTGTGTTTGTGCAGTTTGGTCATGTTGTCCTGTTGAAACGTTTTGTAACTTTCATCGTCCATATTGCGCCAGTACTGCGCATTGCGACCTTTCTTTTCATCGTGTTCGGCCGTTGTGGGGTCGAGATAACGATAAGCTTCAAACAAAGGGATGTCTGGTAGTGGCTTGGTCACATCCATGTATTGGCGAATCAGATCCCAATAGGCCAGCACGTCTTCGCGAAGGGTGGTCGCGGCAACAAGTTGATTTAACGGCAGCGCCCATTCCTGGGTTTTGTGAACCAACACCAAGCGATACCAGACATTACCCTGATGATCCGGCAGGCTAAGCATGTAGCCGTTCCATTCGTGGAAAGGCGCTTGGGCGTCGATCTGACCGGGCTTGTCTGATTTTTCGGGATGATGGAACACAGTGACCTGGCCCGTTCGGCGGCTAAGTTCCCATAGGGGGCCTTTGGGTTCTTTGTAGATAACTTGAGGAAACTTCTTTTCAAGGAAAGCACCGAATCCCCAGCAAAAAAGCAACGGGAAAAACATGTAAGCAAAAACTTGAAACATACCGTCCCAGAACATTTCCTTTAAAGTAACACTAGGAGGCTCTTGGCTCCACACGAGGCCCCACCCCAAGATAAACGCAGGAAACAGCATCAGAAATATCGCACGCCCCCCATGGCGCATCCATAATAGAACCCAGCTGGTTTTTGGGAGGGTCGCGTAACGAATCACTTCTTCATCCAGTCGGCCATGATAAGTATGGCGTTCCTCCAGCTCCGTAACGCCTTTTCTTTTCTCCTCAGCCTTATTGTCTCGCAGCCCCTCTGGTGTCCAGATATCCACAAAGACCGTGGGATAGACATAGCTTAAGCGCTCTCTGGAAAGCGGCGGGCCCATGGTCCAACCCTTCTGAAAAAGCGCGCTTTGTTGATTGGGCTCCGACAAGTCCGGCTGCTTGCGGTTGCTACGATACGCGGTGTCTGCGTATGGCTGCTGGCTATCCATAGCGGCTGTCATTAAGCCTCTTCCTTCATCCGGTGTGTTTGCTCGTCGGCCCAAAATGGCTGATTTTCCTCACCGAAATCCGGCTGACTATAATCGTCTGGAGAGTAAGACAGCGCTTCGTCCAATTCCGGCGCTGGAAAATAGCGCCTTTCATCGTCGCTCCAACGCGAATGCCACTGGGCTCGGACGGCCACTGAGCTACCCGTGATCGTGGTCTTGAAAAGACTGTTACTGATTTGATCTTTTGGCAAGGCAATATAATAAGCTCTTCCGTTGGCCAGCGGCTGTTCTAACAACACATCTGGCGACGTTTTTTGCACACGGCGGCGCGTCACCGGGAAGCCATTGGAGCTTGGCTTGTTGCTTATCGTCTTATTTTCGGTGACCAGCCTGAGATGGCTGACCAGGTTACTTTCGTCCAGAAACGATGAGACGTTGTTTTCAATGCGGACTTTGTAATTCACTTGACTCAAGCGCCTCTCCTGTTGGGCATCCAGTTCAACACCGTTTTGCAGTAATTTGACCGGCAGATTACGAACCTTCTCCATTAGAATTCGTGGCTGGGAAAGCAGGCCGACGAGACGATAGTAGGCTTCAGCCGGGTCATTGGCTAAATGGCCGTACATGTCGTCTTGTTCGGTACCAAAGGGACCACGTTTAAGCCAGTCGACCAACGGTGGATCATTAAGCATAACCGCCGCAATTCCACCACCGATTGCCAGCGCAATCCCTATCGCTAGCCAAGCTGCTGGCCCCATGCCAAGAAGAATTAAAGACGCACTGGTCGAGGCGGCACTGGAAAACATCAAGCCGCCCATCAACATCATGCCACCACTTACCGCCGACGCACCGTGCGCAAGCGCTGCATCCCCGTCGCCGGTATCAATCTCGTGCACCATGTCCATCAGCGACACGATTGCGGTAAGACCGCCCGACACTATGCCGCCGAGTAAGCGATAACTCACAACACGCGGCAACGCTTTCGCTAGATTTGGAGAAAAGCGAGCCACCAAGTTGCGATTTATCGAAAAATGCGTGGCATTTAAACCTGAAGTTAATCCTCTCCATTTTCCAACATCAAGAAGCAACCTTTCAGCTGACAATGTTGAAGCGAGAAGCAAATCAAACCCCGTGCTAATAGCCCCTACGGCAGCTCTTGACCGGCCTTGGTTAGCCAAAACTTTATCAAGCAGTCGCGTTTCATTCCAAATATTAAAAGCTTCAATCACCACAATAAAATAAGGCAGCCGAATGTTGTCTGCAATCTCATCCCATCGTTTATATTGCCGCAGTTTACGATGCGCACCAGTGACCTCCGCCGAAGCCGGAGCTGCAAAAACATGCACATCACGCGCTTCAGCGGCGGCCCCCAGATTAGGCATCCTTGAGCGGTTGGTGCTGCCCAGCGGCGTATTGCTGTCCGGCTGATAGAATTCGCCGTAAAAACGTCGGCGTCCATGTTGATTTATGTGTTCCTGTCGTTCTGCTTCAGTGAGCCCGAAGGTCAGGCCGCCCTTCGGGTCAGTGACGCCAAGGATAACCCAGTCGGCCGGTACCGACGAACGAGACACTAATTTGACAGTCCCCAGTAACTTCGGGTCACGCGCTTTTGCCATTCGTAGCAATGGCCCATACAAGCGCGCGTTGATTTGATATGTGTGAGATTTTAGCGTGGTCAGCGCAGCCTGAGATGATTTCTGAATGCCATCAAATATGGTACTGACCGCCGCAGCCCAACGTTTGAGTTGTGTTGTCAGGTTCAGTGATTCGTGTCTTGCGATACCCGCAAGAGCTACGGCAGATAGCGTCTGAAGGCTTTCTGTGTCCGGAGTATTTTTGGCGATGGCCTCAATGTCCCGCGGACGGCAGCGACCGTCACCACAATTCTCATCTGTTTCTCCCTTATCCGTCATTTCGTCGCCGTCACCCGCCGGGAAGAGCATGGCATGCAAGGGCTGACTGCTACCATCAGAAAGGATATCAACCAGTAATTTGTGAGCGCGGTCGGTGTAGGCTTTTTCAACGTTAGCTTCGTTAATTCGCAACTTGTCTGCGGTTCGTGGATTCATCGCCAGAACCTGAACAAACTGTTGAGCAAGGGCAAATCCTTCGATGTAATCGGCGCCTTGCAAGCTAAACAGATCAGCCAGTGCCCATTGCTTTTCAGGGCGCTCGATAATCTCGACAAAATGTTGCTGCCCCACTGCCAGCTCTTCGATTGCCAACTGCCGCTGGGCGGTGCGAAGTGTGAGGTGTAACTTGCTGAACAGATCTGTTTCAATTTCCTCGAGGTGCTTGTGGAGCGGATTTTCCTTGCCGCCCAGATATGCCGGGCCCATGACACGGTAAATCAGCTGGGCACTGTCAGTATTGGGTTGTTCGCCGACAGTCTCTGTCAGCGTGGAGAGATAGCGTTGTGCATCCATCGCCTGAGCCAAGCGGTGGCGAATTTGAAATAGCGGGTCGTCGAGCACCAATGCATGCCAGCCGCGCTCACGAATCGATGCCAGCGCATCTGAGGCTCTCCCGAGAGGTTGCCACATTGCTTGGTCATCAAGGCCATCACACGCTTGCGTTCTCGCAACCTCAAGGGCTGCCACACGCAATGAAGGTGCACCTCGCAACGAAGCGTCCCGATAGTTGGCGGTTTCATAAGCAGATTTTGCGGAGTTGCTGCCTGTTGCAAATGCCTCCTGCTCCTCCACCGCTTGCCCAAACAAGTTGTTGGAGTAGGACCCACTCAGGTCGTGAATGCTTTTCCAGGGTTTGGGCAGGTGCTGCTCCAGATAGGATTCTCGTGTCCGCATTTCAGGCAAATCACTAACACGTGCCCACTGACCTGCCGCATCCGGTATCTGAGCGCGATCCGGATTCCCAGGTTTCGCACAGCGCTGTGATCGGGCACTGGCGTTTTGCTCCAGATAAATCACGCGATCAGCCGACCACTGAACCTCAGAAAAGGCCAGTTCGAATGCATCGATTACAGGTTGTGCCATGCCGCGAACAGGCAACCAGACCGATTCAAGTTGAGAACCCACGGGAGGGCGATGATCCGCATTGAGTGGTTGGCCGGGCGCATTTCGATAGTCTGTCAGGCGCACATCGCTAAAGGCTAGCTGCCCAGAATCCGTATTTGTTACTTCCAACTCGCGCCACAGAGTTCCTTCACGGAAGATATAAACGAAGCCAGACCGGACCGGAACAGGGTGATATACCGGGAGCCCAGGGGCAGGGTTTTGGTCGCGGAGTAGAGTGAGTGGCACAACAGGCCAAATGCGATTCCACTGCAACTCTGACTGGCGTGGTGTTGCTTCGACATCATTAAATAGAGGCACACGAACAGGCGCACCCTCCTCAGATGCAATCTCCAACCAGACATTTTTCTTATCTTTCCCGTCCCAGGGCCAGCAATGAAGCTGCTGTGCGTCCAAGCTTTCGGTCTCAGCCTTGTTCTCGAGCCATTCCTGTTGAATTTGATCGGTTCTATCGTAAATTCGAAATGTATGCGGATCCGGGTTCGCTGTCCCCATCACCTCGATAATCAGCTTTTCGCCTTCACAGGCCAGGCCATTGCTCGTATTGTTTGAGTTTGATTGATGCTCAGACATCCCTGTCATCCTTGCTGTCGTCTTTCGATTTTTCTGATTTATGCACGAACACGTCTGATGGCGTTAGCCCGTGCTTTATCAAGCTTGGCAGGATTGCCCGGTATCACGAATTCAGGATTGTCACTAAACGCCCAACCACCATTCCCGGCATGTTCTTGCCAATAGTGCACACGGGTCACCGCCGCTGGGTTATCCAGACATTGAGGCGCCAGAGCCTCCCAAACCAAGGGGTCGTAAAAGCGCAACAGGCCCGTTCTGCTCTCATCAAAATTAACGGTCAGCCGCTGTCGTGACCAGTCAGCGACAACGTCCAATTCACCAGGAGACTCAACAATCAGTCCGCGCAAACTGTCCGAGTTGGCCATGGCACCGATCGCCCATTTGAAAATTGACGACTTAGGGTGTGCCTGAATCAATGTAGGGCTCTCACCCATATAGACTGCCCATTGAGTGCCAGCAAAAAGTGGAACCCACTGAGGAGCATTTTCATGCTGGTAGAGAGTTTGGCGTACGTCGACAACATTACTTTTTTCCAGAAGCAGGTAAGTCTGTTGATTTTGCTGTTGCTGCAGATCCGGATCATGGTTCATAACGCTTCCTCTATGACATTGCCGTTCGCCCGCAGGGACAGTCGCTCAATGGGCAAGTGCCGTCGGGCTGTTCTTGACACTGTTCGACAACAGCTGTCCTGTTTTTTCGTGCCTGTATAAGCCGGTGGGCCACAATCGGCTTTGGTCCAGCATTTTCTCTATGCCCAACATCCGCCAACTTAACCGGCGCCACGGCCCCACCGTTCTTCTCCACCAATCCCGGCATCCTCGGCAACTGAACCTTCTGACCGCGCCCCTTGCCAGCGCCACCACCGGCGTTCATTTTGATAGAGGCCCCACCCAAGGAAACACCGCTGGGATCAATCTTCACGAAGCTGCCGCCGGCTTTCAGGGTGATTTCGGCACCCGCTTCGATGACGGCTTTCTGGCCGGCCTTGATGTGCAACTCGGTGCCGGAGTCGCTGAGCCAGGCGGCGCCGGCTTTCAGGTGCAGGGTGCCGGTTACGTTGAAACTGTGATCTTTGCCGGTCTGTTCACGTTTTTCGCCGTCGGTGGTTTGATGCTTGGCGCCTTTTACATGGCTGAAACGGTCATTCTCAACGGTCAGATGGCTGTCGTTGCTGATGACTTCGGTGCGGTTGTGTTCGGTGAGTATGTCCAGGTCTTTCTGGGCGTGAACGTAGACCTGTTCTTTGTCGGCTTCGTCTTCAAAGCGCAGTTCGTTACTGCCCTCGCCCTTGTGGGTCTGGGTTTTCAGGGTGGTTCTTGTTTTGTGTTCCGGCAGCGCGTAAGGCGGTGTGTTCGTGGCGTGGTAGGTTCGGCCGGTAATGATGGGCTGATC
>NZ_DRGY01000082.1 GCF_011049865.1 Marinobacter antarcticus
CGAAGAAGGTCTTTGACCAATGGGGACTCGTGTCGTTGCTTGATACAGTATTACGGCTTCAGTGCCGACCATGAACCGCCGTATACGGAACCGTACGTACGGTGGTGTGAGAGGACGGCGGGAGTAATCCCGCCTCCTACTCGATTCTTGACGACAAGTGCGATATTCAACTGGTAGATCCGGCGTCGGGCAGCTATCTTTACAAGGCTGCACTTTCACGTGTCAACCAGAACAATGATAAAAAAGGATCTGCTTTATGAATAAAAAAAGAATTCTGAAATGCGCGTCGGGGCTTTTAGCTGCCGCCGCTGTTGCTTTGTCTGCCAGCGTGCAGGCAGAGGGCAACTACGTGATGGGCACGGCCACAACGGGAGGGACGTACTATCCCGTGGGCGTTGCCATTTCAACGCTCATCAAAGTGAAGCTTGAGCCCACGACCAATATATCGGTCTCTGCGATCAGCTCTGCTGGTTCTGGCGAAAACCTGAAACTCATGGACGAAGACCAGATCCAATTTGGTATTCTTCAGGGACTGTATGGCGCCTACGCCTGGAATGGCTCGGGACCCGTGCCTAAGGCTTATAAAAACCTGCGTTCTGTTTCAATGCTGTGGCAGAACGTAGAGCACTTTGTGGTTAGAAAAAGCCTGGCAAAAACCGGCACAATTGCAGACATGGCTAACCTGTATGGCGAGAGCTTTTCCATTGGGGCCAGGAACTCAGGCACCGAAGGTTCGGGTCGTTTTATTCTTGGTAAAGTAGGTATCGACCTGGACAAGATTAACCTTGCATACCAAGGTTATGGTCCGAGTGCAGATGCTCTTCAGAATGGTAATATTGATGGTATGAACATACCGGCAGGCGTGCCCGCCGCGGCTGTAACAAGGGCCTATGCCAATATGGGCGGCGAAATCACCACGTTGAACTTCACTTCAGATCAGGTTGCTGAGGTCAACAGCGATTTTGAACTGTGGACGCCGTACACCATTGTTGCGGGCACTTACCCGAATCAGGATGAGGATATCAACACCATCGCGCAGCCCAACATACTGGCGGTTCGCGCGGACGTTTCGGAGAACGACGTTTATGAAATTACGAAAACCATCTACAACAACCTTCCGTTCCTGAATAATATTCACCCGGCAACCAAAGCGATGGCGCTGGAAAAAGCGATCGCGGGCCTGCCTATGCCGCTTCATCCCGGTGCAGTCAGGTTTTATAAGGAACAGGGATTGCAAATTCCTGACCGTTTGATTGTACAGTAATGGTGTTTGGTAATACGAAAGACGAACCCGATATCATTGTTCGTGATGAAAGTGTTAGCGCGGCGAGTGAGCGTTTGGATCACTGGTTGATTGGGCCGGTGATTTTCTGGCTCGCCATCGTAACCGCACTTGTTCATCTTTATTTCAACACCTTCTCCACGTTGTCGGAGTTGTGGAGCTCTGCTCTGCACTTCGGCCTTTTCGGTCTGATCTGCACATTGACAACGCCCATGTTCAAGGCCCGCTCAGCCGGAGGTCAGCGGTTCGTTCTGGGTGTTGATGTCATGCTCGGGATTACCGCGCTTGCCTGTGCTTTTTATCTGATTGTTTTCGAAACTGATTTGTATCAGCGCGGATTTAACTTTGATACGGGCGACTGGATTGTCTCCATCGTGTCAGTGGTTCTGATACTGGAGCTGGCCCGCCGCACGGTTGGCTGGTTCATTCCCGTGCTCTGCGTGGTTGCGCTGACCTACGTGGCCTGGTGGGGCCAGTACGTTGATGGGCTGTTCAATTTTCCGGGATTGTCCTGGGAAACGGTTCTTTACCGCTCCTATATTGGCGGACAGGGAATGCTGGGGTCGATAGCCCGGATTTCCTGGACTTACGTATTCATGTTTATTCTGTTTGGTGCTTTCCTGGTTAAATCCGGGGCTGGTGATTTTATTATCGAGCTGGCCCGCTGTGCTGCAGGGAGATTTGTGGGGGGGCCGGGATTTGTGGCGGTCTTCGCCTCCGGCCTGATGGGGTCGGTCTCGGGATCCAGCGTTGCGAATACCGTATCTACCGGTGTTATTACCATCCCTTTGATGCGCAAGGCGGGCTTTCCGGCGCGTTTTGCCGCTGGCGTTGAAGCTGCAGCCTCCACGGGTGGCCAATTGATGCCGCCGGTAATGGGGGCCGGTGCCTTCATCATGGCCTCCTATACTCAGGTTTCCTATCTCACAATCATTGCCGTCGCGGCATTGCCGGCCCTCCTTTATTTTATATCGGTGGCGATGTTCGTGCGCATAGAGGCCAAGCGCAGCCACGCCGTCAAGCTCGAAGACGACGCAGCGCCTTCCCTTATGACGGTCCTCAAGGGTGGCTGGCATTTTCTGTTGCCTCTGATCGTTCTGGTTGCCGCTCTTGTGTATGGCTATACGCCGACCTATGCGGCAGGAATTGCTATCTTGTCTGTTGTGTTAGCGTCGTGGCTTTCAAAACATCCGATGGGGTTTCGAGATATTATCGACGCGCTTGCGATGGGCACACGAAACATCACCACCACAGCGATTTTGTTGATTACGGTTGGTCTCATCGTGATGGTTGTATCCACCACCGGGATTGGCAACACCTTTTCGTTGATGATTACCGATTGGGCTGGCGGCAGCCTGCTGATGACGATTTTTCTGGTTGCTTTGGCGTCCCTGATTCTTGGGATGGGGCTGCCGGTAACGGCTGCCTATATTGTGCTTGCCACACTTTCGGCGCCGGCAATCTACAACCTGATTGCCCAGAGCCAGCTGCTCGACCTGATGGCAAGCGGCAACCTGCCAGAACAAGCGAAAGCTATTTTCATGCTGGCCGCACCGGAGAGGTTTGCGCTCCTGAACGCGCCCATGGACATGGCAACGGCTCAGCAGTTGCTTTCTCTGGTGCCGGAGAGTTTCAATAGCCAACTCCTGGAACAGGCCCTATCGCCCGAATCCCTTTCCATGTTGCTGGTGGCGGCACACATGGTTATCTTCTGGCTATCCCAGGATTCGAACGTGACACCGCCAGTTTGTCTGACCGCGTTCGCAGCGGCCGCAATCGCGGGGACGCCGCAGATGCGAACCGGGTTTACGGCCTGGAAGCTTGCCAAGGGCCTATATATAGTGCCGCTTCTGTTCGCCTACTCACCTCTGATAACGGGGGACTTTACCGAAATGATCCGGGTGTTCTGCTTTGCCCTTTTCGGTATGTACGCAATCGTAGCCGGTCTGGAAGGCTATCTTGAGCACAAACTAAACTGGCTGGTACGGCTGTTAATGTTTCCGCTCGGTGCTCTGATGCTGTGGCCCCACGGATACATAACGGTGGATGTTGCCGGGTTGGTGATTTTTCTCATTGTTCTGGTTTGGAGCAGTCGTTGCAGTAAGCGGTTAAGTGGCAATCACACGGTTAAAAAATCAGGCGCGTCGAGTGCTGCATGACCGCAATTGAAATAATAGCGTTGCTGGCACTGGGCGGCATTGCCGGATTCATCAACGTACTTTCGGCCGGTGGATCGATGCTGACCTTGCCGCTTCTGATGTTTCTGGGGCTACCGCCGCAGGTTGCGAATGGCACCAACCGGGTCGCGATCGTTTTGCAGAGCACAACGGCCGTTGCAGGTTTCAGGCGCTTGGGTCACGGCAATCTCAGGGTTAGCCTGCTACTTGCGGTGCCGGCGGTTTTGGGGTCTCTGCTGGGCGCCTGGGTAGCGACCTGGGTTGCAGATGAGGTATTTGAAAGGGTGCTGATCATCGCGATGGTCGGTGCGTCTGTGTTCATGTTGCTGCCCCAGCCCCGGATAAATACGACCCCGTTGACACCCGATCGGATCGGCCCGGTGATTTATGTTGCTCTCTTTCTGATAGGCGTATACGGCGGTTTTATACAGGTAGGTGTCGGCGCTCTGTTTTTGGTTGTTTTGTACAGGTTGCTTCGTATCGATCTGAGGCAAGTAAATGTGTTCAAAGTAGCCATCATCTTGATATACACGGTGCCAGCGTTGCTTATTTTTGCAGTAAACGGGCAGGTTCGTTGGGGCATGGGTTTGGTCTTGGCGGCGGGCAATATTGCGGGGGCGTTTGTTGCGGTCAGGGTGAACCTGAGCGAAAAGGGCGCCCAATGGGTAAAGTGGATGACCCTTGTGATGGCGGCTGCGATACTGATTCGCCTAATGGTTTATTGAATGAAGATCGGGAGAAGCTGTAATGAAAGCAATGGTCATCGAGAAGTTTGGGGGCCCTGAGGTCTTCGTGGAGCGAGAGGTGGAAACTCCGGAGCCGGCTGCCGGGCAGGTACGCATCAAAGTGGTGGCTTCCAGCGTTAATCCCATCGAAACCAAAATCCGTTCAGGTTTGGTGAAAGCCGGGCCTGATATGCCTGCCATCCTGAATGGTGATGTGGCGGGCATTGTCGACAAGGTGGGGCCGGGTGTTACCGCTTTTAACGAAGGCGACGAGGTATTCGGTTGCGCGGGCGGCACCAAGGGTTGGCCCGGAGCGCTTGCAGATTTTATGGTGGCGGATGCCCGCTTGCTGGCCAAACGTACACCGTCAATGGCGCTGCCTTTGGCCGAATGCGCAGCGCTGCCTCTGGTTTTTCTTACCGCCTGGGCAGCGCTGGTAGAGCGCGCCGATATTCAGGCCGGCGAACATGTTCTGATTCACGCCGGAACGGGTGGGGTGGGTCATGCCGCCATACAGATAGCAAAGCATCTTGGCGCGCGGGTAGCCACGACGGTGTCCACGCCTGAAAAAGCTGAACTGGCAGGGAAGTTAGGCGCCGATGATATTATTTTTTACCGTGATGAGTCAGTGGATGCTTATAAGCAACGGCTGACGGATGGACGGGGTTTCAGCCTGGTATTCGATACGGTTGGGAAAGAGAACCTGGATCGAGCCATTGAGGCAACCGCCATTTCCGGGCGGCTTTGCTCTATCAATACGCGCTCAACCCATGACCTTGGCTTGATGCACGCCAAAGGCCTGACTCTTCACGTGATTTTTCGTTCAATTCCATTGCTTCACGGTATTGGTATGGACGACCAGCCGCGCCTGTTGGCGGCGATGAGTGAGATGTTGGAGCAGGGCGCCCTGCGTCCGTTATTGGATGAAAAGCGTTTCTCTTTTGCGCACGTTGCCGACGCTCATCGTCGCCTTGAATCCGGCCTCACCGTTGGTAAAATATTGCTGCAGCGATAGCAGCGATGTGACGCAATAAAAAACGCCAGCCCGAGGGCTGGCGTTTTTCGTGGAGCGGAACCGTACAGGTCGGTGCTTAAGCGATGCTCGCTTCAGACGCCTTGCTGGTGTAGGTCTCCATCTGGTCGAAGTTCAGATACTTGTATATTTCTTTCGACATACTGTTCAGGTTCTTGGTGTGCTCCAGGTATTCCTGAGGTGTTGGCAGCTTGCCCAGAATTGCGCCCACAGCCGCCAGTTCCGCAGAGGTCAGGTACACATTGGCACCATCGCCCAGGCGGTTCGGGAAGTTGCGGGTAGACGTGGAGAGCACAGTGCTCTTCGCCGCCACTCGCGCCTGGTTACCCATGCACAGTGAGCAGCCAGGCATCTCGGTGCGCACACCAGCGGTGCCATAGATGTTGAAGTAGCCTTCTTCCATCAGCTGCGCCTGATCCATTTTCGTCGGCGGAGACATCCACAAGCGTGTTTTCAGCGGCTCTTTGTTTTGCTCCAGCAGCTTACCAGCAGCGCGGAAGTGGCCAATGTTGGTCATGCAGGAACCGATGAACACTTCGTCCACCTTGTCGCCAGCCACTTCCGACAGAAAGCGTGCATCGTCGGGATCGTTCGGGCAGCAAACGATCGGCTCTTTGATGTCCGCCAGATCGATCTCAACGACGTGAGAATACTCGGCGTCTTTATCCGCCCGCATCAGCTTGGGATCAGCAATCCACTCTTCCATTTGCTGGGCACGGCGCTCCAGGGTGCGCGGGTCGCCATAACCTTCTGCAATCATCCAGCGCAACATAGTGATGTTCGAGCGCAAGTACTCGGCTACTGACTCTTCAGACAGGTTAATGGTACAACCGGCTGCAGAGCGCTCAGCAGATGCGTCAGAAAGCTCAAACGCCTGTTCAGCGGTCAGGTGCTCAAGACCTTCGATCTCCAGAATACGGCCCGAGAATTCGTTGATCTTGCCTTTCTTCTCAACGTTCAGTATGCCGTTTTTGATGCCGTACAAAGGAATGGCGTGTACCAGATCGCGCAGGGTAATCCCCGGCTGCATTTCGCCTTTGAAGCGAACCAGAACAGACTCCGGCATGTCCAGCGGCATAACACCCGTGGCGGCTGCGAACGCAACCAGACCTGAACCCGCCGGAAACGAAATGCCCATGGGAAAGCGGGTGTGGGAGTCGCCACCGGTGCCGACCGTGTCCGGCAAAAGCATGCGGTTCAGCCAGGAGTGGATAATGCCGTCACCCGGGCGCAGGGCAACACCGCCACGGGTTTTGATGAAATCGGGCATGGTGTGCTGCATTTCAACGTCAATCGGCTTGGGATAGGCCGCGGTGTGACAGAATGACTGCATCACCAGATCCGCCTGGAAACCCAGACACGCCAGGTCTTTCAGCTCGTCCCGCGTCATCGGGCCGGTGGTGTCCTGGGAGCCGACTGTGGTCATGTGCGGCTCGCAGTAGGTGCCAGGGCGAACGCCTTTGCCTTCGTCCAGGCCACAGGCCTTGCCGACCATCTTCTGGCCCAGAGTAAAGCCTTTGGTGCCGGCTTCCGGGTCGTTCGGCAGGCGGAACATGTCCGTGGCGCCCAGGTTCAGCGCAGCTCGTGCCTTGGCGGTCAGGCCACGGCCGATAATCAGTGGAATACGGCCGCCGGCCTGCACTTCGTCGAGGATAACTTCGGACTTGAAGCTGAACTCGGAAATGGTTTCACCCGCTTCGTTCAGAATTTTGCCGTCGTACGGGCGAATTTCAATGACATCGCCCATGTTCATGTCGTCGACAGGGGCTTCGAATACCAGCGCGCCGGCGTCTTCCATGGTGTTAAAGAAGATCGGGGCCACTTTGTTACCGATGCAGACACCACCGGCACGTTTGTTCGGCACGCCCGGAATGTCGTCTCCGAAGAACCACAGCACCGAGTTGGTGGCTGATTTGCGTGAAGAGCCTGTGCCTACAACGTCGCCCACGAAGACAACCGGCAAGCCCTTGGATTTAATGTCGTCGATCTGGCTCATGGGGCCAGTCACGCCTTGTTCTTCCGGCTTCAGGCCGTCACGTTCCATTTTATAGGCAGCGCGGGCGTGCAGAGGGATATCCGGGCGAGACCAAGCATCAGGTGCCGGGGACAAGTCGTCAGTATTGGTCTCACCGGTTACCTTGAACACAACCATTTTGGTGCTCTCGGGAACCTTGTTCTTTTTGGTGAACCACTCGCCGTTGGCCCAGGATTCGACAACGGACTTGGCAATCGCGTTGCCGGCGTCCATTTTATCTTTCACATCGTTGAAGGCATCGAACATCAGCAGGGTGCGCTTGAGCTGCTCACCGGCCAATTCCGCCAGTTCTTTGTCATCCAGCAAATCAACCAGCGTTTCAATGTTGTAGCCGCCCTGCATCATACCCAGCAGCTTTACGGCTTTGGGTTTGTCCAGTAGGGGAGACGACGCTTCATCTTTGACGATAGCGGTGAGGAACGCCGCTTTTACGTAAGCGGCTTCATCCACACCCGGCGGAATACGGGTTTCCAGCAGCTCAACCAGCGTTTCTTCTTCACCGGCCGGCGGGTTTTTGAGCAGTTCAACCAGAGCGGCTGTCTGTTCAGCGTTCAGCGGCTTGGGGGGAATATTCAGAGCCGCACGTTCTGCAACGTGTTCACGGTAAGCTTTTAACACGATATGGACCCTCATTAGTTGGTATGTCCCGCCCCTTCGAGAATGCGTCAGGCGGGATTTCTGTTGCGAAAAGGTTGTAAGTTGGCGCTGTATTGTACAGGAAACCCCCTACAAAGTTAAGCTGGACCGTGGTCGGAGAAGTTTGTTGAGTGCGCTACAATCGTGCCCCCATTGGATTCACGTTGCTAACCATGAATGACAAAACAGGCACCATGGCCCAGGCCCTGCAAGAGATTCACGATTTTTTGCCGTGCGTTACGCCGCAACGGTGGATTGATAACGCGCTGGCGAATCAGGATCTGATGCTCATTGATCACGCTCATTGTGAGAAAAAGGCGGCGTCTACCGCACTCAGCCTGATGTACCGGTATGTGAACAACTTTGACTTGCTTAACAAAATGTCCCGTCTGGCCCGTGAAGAGCTGCGTCACTTTGAACAGGTGCTCGCGATTATTACCAAGCGCGGGGTGGAATATTGCCATCTTACGCCCGCGCGGTATGCGGCATGCTTGCGCGCTGCCGTGCGCATTGATGACCCAGGTCGGTTGGTGGATGTGATGGTGGTAGGCGCAATTATTGAAGCCCGCTCATGTGAGCGGTTCGCCGCCCTGGTTCCGTTTCTGGATGAGGAGTTGGCGGATTTCTACAGCAGTTTGCTTAAATCCGAGGCGCGTCATTATCGGGATTACCTGGCGCTGGCCGAAAAGGCCAATGGCGGGCCTGTTGCCGCCCGAGTAGAAGAGTTTACGGCGATTGAAAAGCAGTTGATTCTGGAGCCGGATAACGAGTTCCGATTTCACAGCGGGCCTGTTGGCTGAGGATCAGGCCAGAGCTCGGCACAGAGCAATCCAGGCGTCGATTCCGGCGCTGCGGTATTTTTGCTTGTGCAGAATAAAATAAAACTGTCGCGCAAAGCTTCGGTTCTCCGGCGTTTCCAGGGGCACCAAGCTGCCACGTTTAAACGCATCATAGAGCACCACTTCGGAGAGGCACCCGATGCCGAGGTTGGCCTCCACGGATCGTTTTATGGCTTCGGTATGTTCCAGTTCCAGCAGTACGTTCAAGTTGGGAAGTAGACCGTGCATGCCGCGCTCGAAGGTTTGCCGGGTTCCCGACCCCTGTTCTCTCATGATCCAGGTGGCGTCTCGAAGATCCTCCTCTGAAATTTTCTTCTTTTCGGCCAATGGGTGCGTAGGCGAGCAGAACACCACAAGCTGATCTCCGCGCCAAGGCAGAACCTCAAGCTCGGATGATTGCAGCTCACCTTCAATCAGGCCAATGTCGAGTTCGAAATCTTTTACCCGGCGGGCGATGGTGCTGGTGTTGGCCACCTCCAGCGACACCCGGGGGCGAGTAGGGGTATTCATGTATTGGGCCATCACACCAACGGCCAGATAGTTACCTATGGTTAAAGTAGCTCCCACTTTAAGGGCGCCTACTTCAGAATGTTTACTAAAAGCCTGTTCGAGCTCCGTTGCCTGAGCGAGAACGGCTTCTACTTTGGGCCGATACAGTCGCCCCAGTTCGTTCAGCTGAAGGCGCTTGCCAACACGATCAAACAGCTTGATATCGAACTGGTTTTCCAGCTCCTTCAGTGCGCTGCTGGCAGCAGATTGAGACATCGATAGTGACTCAGCCGCGCGGGTAATGTTTTGAAAATGCGCGGCCGCCAGAAAAACTTCGAGCTGTCTGAAACTGTATTTCATAACAAAACGCTCTAAATCGATATAACCGAATAAGGTTATGTGAATATCCCATTTCATCGATAGGTTAATGATGGGGTAAACTTAAGGCAATTCATATTTGCAACATTCGCGGTCTATAGCTAACCGGGTTTAAAGAGGCAAGAGGTTTAAATGAGTAACCTGATAAGAGAAACGGTCACCAGCGTGCATCACTGGAACGATACCCTGTTCAGTTTCAAGACCAGCCGAGACCCTGGGTTCCGCTTCAAGAACGGTCACTTTGTGATGATAGGCCTAGAGACAGATGGCAAGCCTCTGATGCGTGCTTACAGCATTGCCAGCGCAAACTATGAAGAGGAACTTGAGTTTTTCTCTATCAAGGTGCAAAACGGCCCGCTTACGTCACGGCTGCAGAAAATTCAGGTGGGTGACGAGATTCTGGTCAGTCGCAAGCCAACCGGCACCTTGATTCTGGACAATCTCCTGCCTGGCAAAAATCTCTGGCTCATCAGCACGGGTACTGGCCTCGCACCTTTCATGAGCATTATCAAGGATCCGGAGGTTTACGACGCCTTCGAGAAAGTCATCCTGACCCACGGGGTGCGTTACGCCTCGGAGCTGGCATATCAACAGGAAATTGAAGAGCTGCCGGAAAACGAATTCTTCGGTGACATGGTCAAAGGCAAGCTTGAATATTATCCCACGGTCACCCGGGAAGCCTTCCGTAACGAGGGAAGGCTAACGGCCGCAATGGATAACGGCAAGATAACCCGTGATATGGGTCTGGAGGACTTTGATCCGGATTACGATCGCTTCATGATCTGTGGCAGCCCAAGCATGCTCAAGGACACCTGCACCATACTCGATGGTATGGGTTTCAAAGAAGCGCGAGGTGGTGACATGGGGCACTACGTTATCGAACGGGCCTTTGTGGAAAAGTAACGCGAGCGTTCGTAAGCCAGTATAAGTACCGTGAAACCCGAAGCCTGGCCTTCGGGTTTTTTTATGGTGGCAGGAACTGAGTGTATAGTATGCGGTTTTAACGATCAGGAAAGACGGCATGTTTTATTTTGAGCTTCAGCCCCGCTTCAATGACACAGATGCTCTGGGTCACATCAGTAACACCACTCTGCCCGTGTGGTTTGAGCAGGCCAGAACGCCGCTGTTCCGTATTTTTCATCCAACGCTGGACGTGAAAACCTGGCCCCTGATCATTGCTCGCGTAGAGATCGATTTTGTCGCGCAGAGCTACTGGCATCTACCGGTTGAAATACGCACCGGCATCGGAAAGGTTGGCAACAGTTCATTTCAGGTTCTCCAGGAAGCCTGGCAAGATGGAAAACAAATCGCGCGCGGCAAGGCCGTGTTAATCCAGTTTGACTATAAAACGGAAAAATCCGTGCGTATCCCGGAGGACATTCGGGTTGCGCTGGCAGAACACGCCGTTGAACAGTCGCTAGGTGATGGTTTTACAGGTGAGGTGGCGAATCGATGATCAAAGCGTTCGGACTGGTTTTGCTGGCGGGTACCCTTGCACTGTCAGGGTGCAATGCGGGAAACAGCGAGCAAAGCAACAGGGAAGACAGCATTAACGAATTGCAGGCAGAGGTGGATATCGACATCTCAATGGCCCTGAAACCCGCCCAATTGGATTGGGTGGGTCAGAAAATATTTCAGAATGAATGTGCCGGCCAGCTTGAGTGTCTTGTTCACTGGAATGAAGGCGAGGCGTTTCCGTCTTTGGGGATCGGTCATTTTATCTGGTATCCGAAAGGGGTTAATGAGCGTTTTGTCGAAAGCTTTCCAGCACTCATTGAGTACATGGAGCAACGCCAACTCGACATTCCTGAATGGATGAGAGGGCTGGACACGCTGGATGCGCCCTGGCCAGATCGGGAAACGTTTATGAAGGTTGCTGATTCACCTGAGATAGCAGAACTGAAAGAGTTCCTCGCGGGAACCCAAGGCATTCAGGCTGAATTTATCTTTCGCCGTGCAAAAACCTCGTTGGCGAACGTTTTGAAGGCGGCACCCGAATCTCGCCAGGCCGGAGTTAACAAACGGTTGCAGGTGCTTAGCCAGACACCGGGTGGGGTCTATGCGCTGATGGATTATGTGAATTTCAAAGGCGAAGGGCTCTCGCCCGAAGAGCGTTACAAAGGAGAGGGTTGGGGGTTGCTGCAGGTCCTGTTGGCTATGCCCGACGCATCCGAAGCGGATGTTTCTGGCGCAACAGGCGATAGTACAGAGCATCCGCCGCGGGACATTCTGGCTGATTTTCGTGAGGCGGCTGCCACTGTGCTAACGCGTCGTGCCCATAACGCAAGCAACAAAATTGAGCTGGAGCGCTGGCTCGCGGGTTGGCTCAAGCGTCTGAAAACCTATAAGGAACCCACGGATATGGGTTCGGTTCCTAGTGTGTCTGTGTGATGTAAAAATGTCTGCGCAACGGGCTCATGTGGCGTCCGGCAAGGTGCGTACATGAATATCACGCTGTGGAAAAGGTATGTTGATGTCGGCTTCCCTTAGAGCGTGCGCGATGGATGCGTGTATTTCATGGGTGAGCGGCATAATGTCCACAGGGTCTTTGACGAAAATCCGAATCTCGAAGTTCATGCTGCTGTCTCCAAGGCCAACGCAGAAAACCTCGGGTCGTGGATCATCCACCACGCGGGTATTATTGTGAGCAACGTGGGTAAGTATCTCCTGAACCTTGTCGACATCGGATCCGTAGGCGACGCCCACGCGAAGAATGACGCGGGTAATCCGATCTGAAAGCGTCCAGTTCGTAAAATCCTCAGTTACGAAGGTTTTGTTCGGAATAATTTGTTCCTTTCTGTCCCAATCCACCAGCGTTGTAGCCCGGATACGTATGCGTGAAATCTTGCCGGTTATGCCGTTAATAGTGACCGTATCGCCCACCCGGATCGGGCGCTCGAACAGCAAGATAATGCCGGATACAAAATTGGCGACGATTTCCTGAAGCCCGAAGCCAAGGCCCACCCCGAGTGCCGCAATCAGCCACTGCAACTTCGACCACTGAACGCCGATAACCCCAAGACACACCACCACGCCCAGGAGTACGAGAACATAGGTGGTGATTGTCGTGATGGCGTAGCCCGAACCCGGCTGCAGGTTCATCCTGCTCAAAATGGTGACTTCCAGGGTGCCAGGAAGGTTTTTTGCCGCCAGAACCGTGCCGGCAGCAACCAACAGCGCAAGCAGGACATCGGCGAGCGTAATAGGCAATGGGTCGCCGCCTTGCAGGTCTGTGGCTATTGTCCATAAAGTAATGTCGTTAAACAGCTCAAGCGCCGGAATAACGCTGGCCCAGAGAAACAGCAGGCCGCTCACAGCGAGCGCTGCGGCAACTATTCGTAGCAGGGAAGAACTCTGCTGGCTGATGTCTTTAAGGTCCATTTCGGGCATGTCCAGATTCAGAAGGCTGTCCTCACTGGAAGCGTCTGCGCCCTCTTTGGCCTCCGCGATCTTGCGTTCGGCTGCTCGTTGTTCTCTGAGACGCGCCAAGGTAAGGCTGCGCTCACGCACAGAAAGTGCTCTTAAGCCCGTGTAGTAAAGCAGCGAGTTAAAGGCCAACCAACAGATGGTAACGAACAGGTTGCGCTCAAGCTGTAGGGAGGTGTAGTGGTAACCGATCAGGGAGGCCGAGGCCAGTAGAAGCGGGGTCAAGACCGCCGCGATATGAAGCAGTAACAACACACTGCTGCGGGGTTTGTTAGCCCTGGTAGCCTTCATGATGCGTTGCGCAAACAGGGACAGTGCGATGGAGACCAAGGTGAAAAGCAGGCGGCCAAGACTGTCGTCAAATTGCGCGCCTTGAGGGGTTGAACTGGTGGAGGTGGTGATGACCGTCACAGGAATGACGAACGCCATTAACACCGGTAATTCCCGGCGAATAACCAGAAGGGTGTTTGTGTTCCAGTGAAAGTGGCTTTCGCCAAGCCCCTGTTTGCGGGCAACACTGCGGATGAACGCGAGCAAAAACATAACGAAGCCAGCAGCGATAAAGCCTTTCGAGAGTGCAGAATAAAAGGCGTTGCCTTCCATAAGCATCAACGCAACCAATGAAAACGCGAGAACCCCCGGCAATGCCAGCAGAATGCTGTTGGTCAGTGCCCGCAGCGTAAATCCGATTCGGTCGTGAGCAACGTTTCCAATGTGACGGCCGTTCGCAAGCAAGTTGTTTTTGATCGCCTTGCGCTTTATCAGAAGCACGACCAAGCACACCGCGATCAGGGCCGCACGGCCACCGCGCTGGTGTATCGATTGGGTAACGGCTTCTCTTAGCGGGTCAAAACGCAGCTGGGAGACAAACCACGTGGCAGATTCGTAAAGCTCTCCCGCTGTGTCGGCATTGACGGCCACCGCGCTGGGAAGCCAGAACAGCCGTTGTTGCAAGAGTGTCTGGTATTCCTGAACCTGGTCTTGAAGTGCCGTTACTGTGCTGTAGTAGTCGTTGAGCACCTGTATGTGTTCGGTCACGGCTTGGTGCAACGCACGCAGCAATTCAGAGCGACGGCTGCGGAGTTGGCGACGAGCATCGTTGCCAGGTGCTGCAATCGCCTCAAACTCCTCAAGCCGAAGCTGTTCTTCTCTCGCCGAGGAAAGCTTGTTCTCAATGCCTTCAATAAGGTCGCCGGCAATACTTTGTCTTTGCAGGCGCTCGAGCCGTTGTTTTAAAAGATCAGCATAACCGGCGGTCAGGTTGAGCCCCGCTTTCTCAAGTCTCAGTTCAAAACTTGCGTATTCATCCTTCAGGCGCTTGAGAATGGAGTTCGCGTAGGTCAACCGCTTCCGGCTTTCTTTTACCGCAGTCTGGCGCTGTTCGAGCGAGATCTGAAGTGCCCGCACCTGTTTCTGGATGTCGGCGTTGACCGCGTCGGGCAGCGCTATTTCCGGAGGTGCATCCGTGCCCACCTCCAATTCTGGTTGCACGGCCGGGCGCGCTTCCTCTGGTTTTGAACGGGCTTCGTCGCTTGACTGGTGCGCTGTGTCTGAATGTTCAGCCGAGCTTCCGGAATCTTCTGCGAGGACCGGGAATGCCAAAATGCAGAGCAGAAAAGCGCCGGCCAACCAGGTTGTCAGAACGGCATAGCGGCTCGGGCGATCCTTCATCTTGTGCGATCCTCGCGTGGGCGCTTCAAAAGCTTGGTTCAAAAGCTCGAGAGAGGCGCCTTTTTCAGCTCTGGCGTTTGTCCGGGTTTTGCATCCAGCCACCAAACATTTTTATCCCAGTCGCCCAGAACAATCCGCTTTGCGGTTTTGCCGCTGACTTCCACATCATGTTCTGCAGGTCTGTGCGTGTGACCGTGGATCAACTGCGGCACATCGTGTGCTGCCATAACCCGCAACACTTCGTCAGGTGTCACATCCATGATGTTTTCTGCTTTGTCACGGTTTTTAGCCGTGCTCATTTCCCGAAGCTGTCGGGCCATTTGTTGACGATCCTTGAGGGGGCGCGCCAGAATGAGCTTCTGGGTTTGAGGGTTGCGCATGTTGGCGCGAAATTTCTGGTATTCCACATCGGCCGTGCAAAGGCTGTCGCCGTGCATCAGCAGGGTAGGCGTGCCGTACAGGTCGATAAGGGTAGGGTCGTCCAACAGTGTAGCGCCGGCGCGCGCGCAGAAATCTTCACCCAGCAAAAAGTCCCGATTGCCGTGCATCAGGAAAATACGGGTGCCGCTTTCGCTCAGGGCGCGCAGCGCCTCTGCGACCTGATCCTGCAGAGGCGTGTGTTCATCATCCCCGATCCATGCCTCAAAAAAATCACCCAAGATGAACAGTTGCTCAGCACCGGGCGCTTTTTCCTTCAGAAAACCGAGAAACGCTCCGGTAATGTCGGGGCGGGACTCTTCCAGATGCAGGTCTGAAATAAACAGCGTGGTCACGCTGCGCCTCCGTCCTCTACAACCGTTGCTTTCTCGATAACAACGTCTTCTGCCGGGACGTCCTGGTGGCCTGAATTCATGGTGGTACGCACAGCGCGGATGGCATCAACGGTGTCCATGCTGTCCACTACTTTGCCAAACACGCAGTAGCCCCAACCCTCGGCATTTTTTGCGCTGTGATCCAGAAAGCCGTTGTTTTCCGCGTTGATGAAGAACTGCGCAGAGGCGGAATGGGGATCCATGGTACGAGCCATCGCGACGGTGCCCTGCATGTTGCTCAAACCGTTATCGGCTTCGTTCTTGATTGGCTCGCGGGTTTTGCGAGCAACCATGCCGGGTTCAAACCCGCCACCCTGAACCATGAAGTTGCTGATGACTCTGTGAAAAATCAGGCCGTCGTAGAAGCCGTCACGCACGTACTGCTCAAAGTTCTTTGCGGTTTCAGGGGCTTTTTCATAATCCAGTTCGATCTTGATATCACCGTGATTGGTTGTCAGTAGAATCATCAGGGTTTCCTGTTCGTTGGGTTTGAATCGGTTAAAGCCGGTATTGTACTCAAGAGTTTCCGGCGATGCATGAGTCCGGCCCGGATTTGTGGGTATAATACCGGGTTTATGACCCACTTCTTTTAACAGAGATCGTATGAGCGCCGAGTCGAAGAAAGCCCATAACTTTATTCAGAGCCTGATTGAAGACGCTGTCACCAAAGGTGAACACACCCAACAGGTGGTGACCCGCTTCCCGCCCGAGCCAAATGGTTACCTGCACGTCGGCCACGCTAAGTCTATCTGCCTTAACTTTGGCATTGCCGAAACCTTTGCCGGTGCGTGCAATCTGCGGTTTGATGACACCAATCCGGAGAAGGAGAGTCAGGAGTACATTGACGCCATCAAAAAAGATGTTGAATGGCTGGGTTATACCTGGGCGGGCAATGTGCGCTATGCCTCTGATTACTTTGATGCGCTTTACAGCTTTGCAGAAGAGCTGATCGAAAAGGGCAAAGCCTACGTGTGCGCGCTGTCTGCTGAAGACATGGCCGAATACCGTGGAAGCCTTAAGGAGCCCGGCCGGAACAGCCCGTACCGGGATCGTTCCGCTGAAGAAAGTCTGAAACTGTTCCGTGACATGCGTGACGGGAAATACCAGAACGGCGAACTGGTGTTGCGGGCGAAGATCGATATGGCGTCACCCAACATGAATCTGCGCGACCCTATTCTTTATCGCATCCGTTACGCCGAGCATCACCAGACCGGCAATAAATGGTGCATCTATCCGATGTACGATTTCACGCATCCGATTTCGGATGCCATGGAGGGAATAACCCATTCCCTGTGTACGCTGGAGTTTGAAGACCACCGCCCACTTTACGATTGGGTGCTGGATAATATTACCGCCCCCTGCCAGCCGCGGCAGATTGAGTTTGCCCGCCTCAACCTGAACTACACCATTACCAGCAAACGCAAGCTCAAGCGTTTGGTGGACGAGCACATGGTCGATGGCTGGGACGACCCTCGCATGCCGACGATCTCTGGAATGCGTCGTCGGGGTTATACTCCGGAATCCGTGCGTACTTTCTGTGACATGGTTGGCGTGAACAAGGCCGGTGGCACTGTGGATATGGGCATGTTGGAGTTCGCCATCCGGGAAGATCTGAACACCCGGGCACCCCGTGCCATGTGTGTAATGCGCCCGTTGAAAGTGACGATCACCAACTACCCGGCCGACAAAACTGAAACCCTGATACTGCCGGTGCATCCGCAGAACCCGGCCATGGGGCAGCGAGAGGTGCCCTGGAGTCAGACCCTGTATATCGATCGGGAAGATTTTGTTGAAGAGGTGCCGCGCAAATGGAAGCGCCTGGCACCTGACCAGGCGGTGCGTTTGCGCGGTGGCTATGTGATCACCTGTAAAGAGGTGGTGCGCGATGCCAGCGGCGAGATTGTTGAGCTTCGTTGTGAATACGATCCGGCCACGCTCGGTGTTAACCCCGAAGGTTATAAGCCCAACGGCGTTATCCACTGGGTCTCCGAGAGCAGCAGCGTAGGATGTGATATCAACCTCTACGATCGCCTGTTTAACCATGAGTCGCCAGACAGTGATAAAGAAGGCGATCTGGTTGATCACCTGAATCCGCATTCGCTGGAGGTACTCAAGGGCGCGCGGGTAGAGCGAAGTCTGGCAACGCCGCTGACTGATTTGCCTTACCAGTTCGAGCGCGAAGGGTATTTCTTCTGTGACCAGGAGCTGACCGCTGCAGCCGGCAAGCCGGTATTCAATCGCACCGTTACCTTGCGGGATTCCTGGGCTAAATGAAGGATAAATAACGGTTAGCATTCGGGAGACCCGCTGTGATCAGGATTTACAATACGCTTACCCAGAAAAAAGAAACCTTCACGCCCATTGAGCCGGGCAAGGTTCGCATGTATGTGTGCGGGATGACGGTTTATGACTACTGCCACCTGGGCCATGCCCGGGTGCTGGTGGCTTTTGATGTGATAACGCGCTATCTGCGCAATCGTGGGTACGACGTGACCTATGTGCGCAACATCACCGATATTGATGACAAGATTCTCCGGCGCGCCGAGGAAAACAGGGAACCGTTTACCGATCTCACGGAGCGCATGATCAACGCGATGCACGAAGATGAAGCCAGGCTCGGTGTGCTGTCACCGAGTGCAGAGCCACGGGCAACGGATTACATCGCTGAGATCATTGCCATGATCAGCACGCTGATCGCTTCAGACCATGCCTACGCCGCCGGCAACGGTGACGTGTATTTTTCGGTTGAGTCTTTCGAGGACTACGGGAAGCTCAGCAAGAAAAAGCTTGAGGATCTTCTTGCGGGCGCCCGTATTGACGTGCAGGAAGCCAAGCGCAGCCCCGCTGATTTTGCGCTGTGGAAAGCCGCTGATGACGGCGACGTGAGTTGGTCGTCGCCTTGGGGTAACGGTCGGCCAGGTTGGCACATCGAGTGTTCTGCGATGTCCAGCCGCTGCCTGGGCGACACGTTTGATATTCACGGTGGCGGGCCAGATTTGCTGTTTCCCCATCACGAGAACGAAATAGCCCAGTCGGAATGTGCGACAGGCCACACGTTTGTAAACACCTGGATGCACGCGGGTGCTATTCGTGTGGACAAGGAAAAGATGTCCAAGTCGTTGGGCAACTTCTTCACCATCCGGGAAATTCTCGAAACCTATCCTCCGGAAGTGGTGCGCTTCTTCCTGGTGTCCAGCCATTATCGTAGCCAGGTCGATTATTCTGAAGACAACCTGGCTGAGGCGGGGCGATCGCTTGCGAGGCTCTATCACGCTCTGCGCGGTGTCGCGCCTGCAGCCTCCCGCGATGTGCCAGAGACAGAATATGACCGGCGTTTTACAGAGCTGATGAACGATGATTTCAACTGTGCCGGCGCGATTTCGGTTCTGCACGCGCTCGCCAACGACATCAATCAGCATCGACGTGAAGGTCGGGATGACGAGGCAAAAGAAGCGGCAGCCGTTACGATTCGCCTTGGCGCTATTCTTGGCCTGCTGCAACAGGATCCGGATGCGTTCTTCCAGGCAGACGCCGGTGGGGAACTGAGCGCCGAGGATATTGAAGCGAAAATTCAGGCTCGTGCCGATGCCCGCAAAGCCAAGGATTTTGCCGGGGGCGACCGTATCCGGGCCGAACTGGCAGAGCAGGGCATTATTCTGGACGATTCCCGCGAAGGCACAAGCTGGCGGCGCAGCTGATACGGCTGCCAAAATCGCGTTGTGTTTCGGGAAATGACCTTATACGTAATTTCTCGTACAATGCGGCTTTCGATTTTCCGAGCCCGAAGCCTGAACGGCTATCGGGGCAGAGTTAACCCACTGAGGCTAAGAACGATGACAGAGCGCGTAGAACTCGGCGGCATTCAAGTCGCGAAGAACTTGTATGACTTCGTGAATAACGAAGCAATTCCGGGCACCGGAATCGATGCAGAAAAATTCTGGTCGGAATTCGACAAGATCGTCAATGATCTGGCGCCGCGCAATCGCGAGCTTCTCGCCAAGCGCGATGCACTCCAGGAAAAAATGGACAGCTGGAACCGTGATCACAAGGGTCAGAAGCTGGATATGGCGGTCTATAAATCTTTTCTGAAGGATATTGGCTACCTGGTAGATGAGCCTGCGGATTTCCGTATTTCTACCGCCAATGTGGATCCTGAAGTTGCGACCATGGCTGGCCCTCAGCTGGTGGTGCCGATCATGAACGCTCGTTTCGCATTGAACGCGGCGAATTCGCGCTGGGGCAGCCTGTACGATGCGCTGTACGGCACCGATGCCATTTCTGAAGACAACGGTGCTGAAAAAGGCCGTGGTTACAATCCGGTACGCGGCGCGAAGGTTATCGAATTCGCCCGCAATCTGATGGACAGCTCTGCACCATTGGCCGCCGGCAGCCACAAAGATGCGGCCCTGTATCAGGTTGCCAATGGCAAACTCGCCGTCAAGCTGCAGAGCGGCGATGTTGTCGGCCTGAAAGACGAATCCGGTTTTGTGGGTTATACCGGCGCGGCCGATTCGCCCAACGGTATCCTGCTGGTCAAGAACGGCATGCACTTCGAAATCCAGATTGATGCCACCCACCCGATTGGCAAGGATGATGGCGCTCATGTAAAAGACGTGTTGATGGAATCTGCGCTGACAACCATTATGGATTGCGAAGATTCCGTTGCCGCCGTAGACGCCGACGATAAAACCCTGGCCTACAGCAATTGGCTGGGCCTGATGAAAGGTGATCTGGAAGAAACCTTCGACAAAGGCGGCGAGCGCCTGACCCGTAAAATGAACCCGGATCGCGAATACACAGCACCAGACGGCAGTCAGTTGAAGCTGAAAGGCCGCAGCCTGATGTTTATCCGTAATGTCGGTCACCTGATGACCAACCCGGCGATTCTGCTAAAAGACGGTTCTGAGGTTCCCGAAGGCCTTATGGACGGTATCTTCACGGGCCTGATCGCCATTCACGACCTCAAAGTCGGCGGGCGCCTCCAGAACAGCACTGCGGGCTCTGTGTACATCGTAAAACCGAAGATGCACGGCCCTGAAGAAGTCGCGTTTACCAATGAATTCTTTGGCCGCGTTGAGGATGCTTTGGGTCTGCCGCGCTTTACGCTGAAAGTCGGCATTATGGACGAAGAGCGTCGGACCACGGTGAACCTCAAAGCCTGCATCCATGCCGCCAAGGATCGTGCCGTGTTCATCAACACCGGCTTCCTGGATCGCACCGGTGATGAAATGCACACGTCCATGGAGCTGGGGCCGTTTATTCGCAAAGGCGAAATGAAGCAGGCCGCGTGGATTGGCGCTTACGAGCAGTGGAACGTTGATATTGGCCTGGAGACGGGCTTCCGTGGCGTTGCCCAGATTGGCAAGGGCATGTGGGCCATGCCGGATCTCATGGCTGCCATGCTTGAGCAGAAAATTGGTCACCCGAAGGCAGGTGCCAACACGGCGTGGGTGCCTTCACCTACCGCGGCAACTCTGCACGCGACCCACTATCACCAAGTGTCTGTGGCGGATATCCAGAAAGAGCTGGAGAGCCGCACCCGTGCCAATCTGAATGACATCCTGACCGTGCCTGTCATGGACGATGCGTCCAGGTTGACGGAAACAGAGATTCAGCAAGAGCTGGATAACAACGCCCAGGGTATTCTCGGTTACGTTGTGCGCTGGATTGACAGCGGTGTTGGCTGCTCCAAGGTTCCTGATATCAACGATGTCGGCCTTATGGAAGACCGTGCGACGCTGCGAATCTCGTCACAGCACCTTGCCAACTGGCTGCATCACGGTATTTGCACTCAGGCGCAGGTTGAAGAAACCATGAAGCGTATGGCGCAGGTTGTTGACAAGCAGAACGCCAGTGATCCGACCTACCGGGCCATGGCGCCAGACTTCGCTGACAGCATTGCGTTTCAGGCCGCAATGGATCTGGTTCTCAAAGGTCGCGAGCAGCCAAGCGGCTACACAGAGCCACTGCTGCACGCTTATCGCCTGAAGGCGAAAGAGAAATTCGGTCAGTAATATCGGCTGAGAAGAAAAAACCCGCTTCGGCGGGTTTTTTTGCTCTCACTCGTTATGCAGTTCGTTCGCCGCGTACAGCGTGTTTTGCAGCAGTGTTGCTATGGTCATTGGGCCAACGCCGCCTGGCACGGGTGTAATGTACGCAGCCCGCTCTGAGGCCGCCTCAAAATCAACGTCACCTTGCAACTTTCCGTTTTCCATACGGTTGATGCCCACGTCAATCACCGTAGCGCCCGGCTTCACCCATTCACCTTTAATCAGACCAGGTTTGCCCACGGCCGCGATCAGAATATCGGCGTCACGAACGTATCTTTCCAGATCCGGTGTGAAGCGGTGACACACAGTGGTTGTTGCGCCTTTGAGCAGCAGTTCCATGATCATGGGGCGGCCTACGATGTTGGACGCTCCCACAACCACTGCGTGTTGGCCCTTATAGGGGGTGTTGATGCTATCCAGCAGGGTAATGACTCCGGCTGGAGTACAAGGCCTCAGGGCTGGCTTACGCTGCATCAGGCGCCCAATGTTATACGGGTGAAAACCATCGACGTCTTTATCAGGGCGGATCTTCAACAAAATAGGGTCTGCGTCCAGTTGATCGGGCAAAGGTAGCTGAACCAGTATGCCGTCGACCAGAGGGTTTTCGTTGAGCTCGTTAATCAGCGCTTCCAGAGCTTGCTGAGACGTATCGGCAGGCAAGTCGTAGGAGAGCGACAGGATTCCTGCTGCGGCACAGGCTTTGCGCTTGTTGCCTACGTAAACTTCGGAAGCCGGGTCGCTGCCCACCAGTACGACGGCCAGGCCAGGCGCCCGCAGCCCCTGGTTGATGCGTGCTTCCACACCGGTGGCGACTTGTTGGCGGACAGCGATAGCGATTTCTTTTCCATTGATCAGTTTGGCGCTCATGATTCGTCTTATCGGTTGGTCATGGGTAAAATATGGGGCTGTATATTGTCTCACGCTTACCGCCTAACTCCAATTGGCGAACCCGGGTGTAGCGATCGGGTTTTGAAAAAAAGTTCTGCTGAAATAGCTGATTTGAGAGAGAATTTCATATTCCTTGTTGACGGACGCAGTTGGCGACGGTAATATCCGCGCCAACTTTGCTGATGCACAGATTGTTCAGTTCAGACGGGGTATAGCGCAGCCTGGTAGCGCGCCTGCTTTGGGAGCAGGATGTCGGGAGTTCGAATCTCTCTACCCCGACCATTTTCTGAATGTTCAGGTGGGCGAACGGTCAAGCGCCCGTAGCTCAGCTGGATAGAGCATCGGCCTTCTAAGCCGAGGGTCGCAGGTTCGAGTCCTGCCGGGCGCGCCATTAAAGCCGTCGGCTTGATCGGTACCGAGCCACCGTAAATAGCAAAGTTGATAGATATATCTCAGTGTGGTGGGCGTAGCTCAGTTGGTAGAGCTCAGGATTGTGACTCCTGCGGTCGAGGGTTCGATCCCCTTCGTCCACCCCAATATTTTATATGTGTTTCCCGTATTGTTTGTTCATACGTTCATTGCGGTCGAAACGCTGTTATTACTGGATTTTTTGCTCCGGTGGTGGAATTGGTAGACACGATAGGTTTAGGTCCTGTTGCCGCAAGGTGTGGGGGTTCAAGTCCCTCCCGGAGTACCACTTTTAAAGCCCTTGGAATTATTCCAAGGGCTTTTTTTATATGGGCCGGTTTTATATGGGCCGGGCAGGGGTTGATAAATGCCTTTAACGGGCCTTCCCCCTTTGTTTTTCTCTTTTTGTCCCCAAATCCTTTCTTTAACGGCGTTAATTGCCACGAACCCTGAAACTACTCGTGCCAGGTGATTCTCTCGCCATGGTAAATCGTGATAAACTAACGGCTTTTAATTTTGGGTCTTTTCCGGGAAAACTGCCCAGGAACGGCCTTCTGGTTTTAAATTCATTCACATACCGAACCTGAAATTTGAGGATCCTCCATGCAAGTGTCTGTAGAAACGACCTCCAACATTGAGCGTCGCATGACGATTGGTGTGCCAGCCCAGGAAATTGATCAGGCGGTTCAGAAGCGTCTGCAGGAAACGGCGCGCACCGTGCGTATTAATGGTTTCAGGCCAGGTAAGGTGCCCATGAGCGTGGTCAAGCGTCGCTTCGGTGATGGCGTGCGCCAGGAAATTGTCGGCGAAATCATGCGCGACAGCTACGTCAAGGCCTTGCAGGAGCAGGATATGAATCCTGCTGGCTGGCCCAAGCTTGAGCCCAAGACACTGGAAGAGGGCAAGGATTTCGAGTTCGTTGCCATTTTCGAAGTTCTTCCTGAAATTGTACTGGGCGATTTGAGCAAGATTTCCATCGAGAAACTGGCGTCTGAAATCACTGAAAAGGATATCGACACGATGATCGATAACCTTCGCAGGCAGCAAGCCACCATGAAATCTGTCAAACGCAAGTCCAAGAACAAGGACGTTTTGACAATCGACTTCAAGGGCTCTATCGATGGCGAAGAGTTTGAGGGCAGTTCGGCTGAGGGTCATAAGTTGACGCTGGGTTCCGAGCAGATGATTCCGGGCTTTGAAAAAGCCATTGTTGGTGGCAAGGCCGGCGAAGAGCTCGAGATTGAAGTGACGTTCCCCGAGGACTATCACAACGAGGATCTGAAGGGCAAGCCTGCGAAATTCGACATCAAGATTCATGAAGTCGAAGAGCCGCAACTGCCTGAGCTTGATACCGAGTTTTTCTCCAAATTCGGAATTGAGGCGGAAGACGAAGCCTCCTTCCGCAAAGAAGTGCAAAAGAATATGGAGCGTGAACTCAAGCAGGCGGTGTCTAACAAGGTCAAGAACGACGTTGTAGACGGCTTGTTGGAAACAACAGACGTCGATATCCCTGCCGCATTGTCCGATCAGGAAATTGATCGACTGCGTCAGGAAGCGGTTCAGCGCTTTGGTGGCCAAGTGGATTTCCAGCAACTGCCGAAGGAAATCTTCCAGGAGCAGGCTGAGCGTCGTGTGAAAACGGGCCTGCTGTTTCAGGAAGTTGTAAAGGTTAATGATCTGAAAGTAGATCCGGCCAAGGTCGACGAAAAGATCCAGGAAATTGCTTCAACGTATGAACAGCCAAGCGAGGTTGTTGAGCATTTTAACAGTAGCCCTGAGCAGAAAAGCCAGATCGAATCTTCCGTATTGGAAGATCAGGTAGTTGATTATGTGCTGTCTCAGGCTAAGGTTACGGAAAAGAAGGTCAAGTACGAAGAGGCCATCCAGGCAGGGCAAACCCAGCGCTGAAATTAGTGGTGTGACCGTGCCGGAGCCGGACTAATGCCCGGCCCCGCTGGCCGAACAGAATGAACAGCCGGCATGCCCGGCTGTTTTCATCTTGGTTTGCGGCCGGCAAAGTACAAGATGCAAGAATACTGAAGATGCCGTGGTTTAAAGCCACGTCCCATTTGTCCATAAGGAGTTCAGGCGCATCATGACGCAGAAACCAATCGATGGTCCCGCAATGGATACCAGGTCCGCTCTGGTGCCGATGGTTATCGAGCAGACTGCCCGCGGGGAGCGCTCGTTCGATATTTATTCCCGTCTGCTCAAGGAACGGGTCATCTTCATGGTTGGGCAGGTGGAAGATCACATGGCCAATCTGATCGTGGCGCAGCTTCTGTTCCTGGAATCTGAAAATCCCGATAAAGACATTCATCTATACATTAACAGCCCCGGCGGCTCTGTAACGGCAGGCATGTCTATCTACGACACCATGCAGTTCATCAAGCCAGATGTATCAACGCTTTGCGTTGGGCAAGCAGCCAGCATGGGTGCGTTTCTGTTGGCTGGCGGTGCTGCGGGCAAGCGGGCATGCCTGCCCAATTCGCGCGTTATGATTCACCAGCCACTGGGCGGTTATCAGGGCCAGGCGACGGATATTGAAATCCACACACGTGAGATCCTCAAGATCCGTCATACGTTGAATTCGATACTGGCTCATCATACTGGCCAAGACCTGGAAACTCTTTCCAGAGACACGGATCGCGACAATTTTATGGATCCGACCCAGGCAAAAGAATATGGGCTGATTGACTCGATACTTGATAAGCGCGTGCCGAATAAATAATACTGGCAGAAATTGCATCACCCCTGGCTGGCGTCTCACTGTCTAAAGCGACGCGCCGGCAAAACGAGATCAGAGGTATTTCAATGGCAGATGAAAGAAACGGCAGAGGCGACGATAACGGCAAGTTGCTCTACTGCTCGTTTTGTGGAAAGAGCCAGCATGAAGTCCGTAAGCTCATTGCAGGGCCTTCGGTGTTCATCTGCGACGAGTGTGTCGACCTGTGCAACGATATTATCCGTGAAGAAATTCAGGAAAATGCACAGGAGGAGCCGAGTGATCGACTCCCGACGCCGGCTGAAATCCGCAATACACTCGATGAGTATGTCATCGGTCAGGATCGCGCCAAGGTCGTTCTTGCGGTGGCGGTGTATAACCATTACAAGCGCCTCAGATACGGTGAAGGCAAGGGCGACGTAGAGCTCGGGAAAAGTAACATCCTGCTGATCGGCCCGACCGGTAGCGGTAAAACGTTACTCGCAGAGACGCTGGCGCGGATGCTCAATGTTCCCTTCACCATCGCGGACGCCACAACGCTCACTGAAGCAGGCTATGTGGGTGAAGATGTTGAGAACATCATCCAGAAGCTGCTGCAAAAGTGCGATTATGATGTCGATAAAGCCCAGCGGGGCATTGTTTACATTGACGAAATCGACAAGATTTCCCGCAAATCGGACAATCCTTCCATCACACGCGATGTGTCGGGTGAAGGCGTTCAGCAAGCTCTGCTGAAGCTGATCGAAGGCACGGTTGCCTCTGTGCCGCCCCAGGGCGGACGAAAACACCCGCAGCAAGAATTTTTGCAGGTTGATACCGGCAATATGTTGTTCATTTGCGGTGGCGCGTTTGCGGGCCTGGACAAAGTCATCCGGGATCGTACTGAAAAGAGCAGTATTGGTTTTTCCGCCGCGGTGGCCAGTCGGGACGACTCCAAAAATACCGGAGACGTCATCAAGAACGTGGAAACAGAGGACCTGGTCAAGTATGGCCTGATTCCCGAGTTCGTTGGTCGTTTGCCCGTGGTGGCAACACTCAACGAGCTTGATGAAGACGCGCTTGTCCAGATTCTCACACAGCCGAAAAACTCCCTGACCAAGCAATATCAGAAGCTGTTTGACATGGAAGGGGTAGAGCTTGATTTTCGGGATGAGGCGTTGCGTGCTGTTGCCAACAAGGCTCTGAAACGCAAAACCGGTGCGCGCGGTCTTCGCTCGATCATGGAAGCGACTCTGCTCGACACCATGTATCAGATTCCGTCTGAGCACGACATTTCCAAGGTTGTGATTGATGAAAGCGTGATCAAGGGCGATTCAGAACCGTTCAAGATCTATGCGAACACCGATCACGCGAAAGCTGTACCGGATGACTGACCGGTCAGTCACGGCTGAGCGATAAATAAAAGGGGCGGCGACGCCCCTTTTTCGTTGGTTTGTATCGGCAGTGCCTGGCTCTGTGTTGTTTGGTAAAAAGATTGCATTTTCAACAGCCGCCCCAATCAAGGGTGATATGCTGGAAAAAACATCGTCAGAGGATTCCTTATGACCCGGATACCCGAAGATATCGTGCAAGAATACCCGCTGCTCCCTCTCCGGGATGTTGTGGTGTTCCCGCACATGGTGGTCCCCCTGTTCGTGGGCCGCGAGAAATCCATTCAGGCTCTCGAAGCCGCGATGGAAGGGAGCAAAGAGATCCTTCTGGTGGCCCAGCGGGACGCCGCCACAGATGAGCCAGGCCCCGATGATGTGTTCGACGTGGGCACTCTGGCCACAGTCCTGCAAATGTTGCGGCTCCCTGACGGCACGGTAAAAGTGCTGGTTGAGGGCAATGCCCGGGCAGCGATCAGTAATATTTCTGAAGCCGAGTACCTTTCCGGTGGCGCCACGCTGATGGACGAAGAGGGTTTACCTGAGCGCGAAGAAGAAGTGCTCATGAAAACCCTGATCGACGAATTTGAAAAATATGTGAAGCTGTCCAGAAAGGTACCCTCGGAAGTCTCCAATGCCTTGTCTGGCATTGAAGAACTGGATCGTCTTGCAGACACCATGGCGGCGCATCTGGAGATGCGCATTCCGGAAAAACAGGAGCTGTTGGAAGCGCTTGACGTTAATCGCCGTGTCGAGCTTTTGCTGGGCAAACTGGACGGTGAAATCGACCTGATTGAGGTTGAGAAGCGCATCCGTGGTCGCGTGAAAAAGCAGATGGAACGCAGCCAGCGCGAGTACTACCTTAATGAACAGATGAAGGCCATTCAGAAAGAAATGGGCAATCTGGGCGAAGGTAATAACGATTTTGAGGAGTTGGAGCAAAAGCTTGAGGAGGCGGGCCTGCCCGAAGAGGCTCGAAAAAAGACGGAATCAGAGCTTAACAAGCTGAAGATGATGTCGCCTATGTCTGCCGAGGCCACGGTTATTCGTGGTTACATCGATTGGATGCTGGCCGTACCCTGGAAAAAACGCAGTCGGGTGCGTCACGATATCGAAAAAGCCAGAGCGATTCTCGACGAGGATCACTACGGGCTTGATGAAGTCAAGAAACGCATTCTTGAATACCTTGCGGTGCAAAGCCGCGTGAAAAAAGTGAAAGGTCCTGTGCTGTGCCTCGTGGGGCCTCCTGGTGTCGGTAAAACCTCCCTGGGTCAGTCCATTGCACGAGCCACCAATCGCAAGTACACGCGGATGGCTCTGGGTGGTGTGCGCGATGAAGCCGAGATCCGTGGCCACCGCAAAACCTATATCGGTGCGCTGCCTGGCAAGTTGCTGCAGAAGCTGTCCAAGGTAGGTGTAAAAAACCCGCTGTTTTTGTTCGATGAAATCGACAAAATGGGTATGGATCATCGGGGCGATCCCGCGTCGGCTTTGCTGGAAGTGCTTGATCCTGAGCAGAACCACACGTTTAACGATCATTACCTGGAAGTGGACTACGATCTTTCTGATGTGATGTTTGTGTGCACGTCCAACTCCATGGACATGCCCCGTGCTCTGCTGGATCGTATGGAGATTATCCGGATCCCGGGTTACACCGAAGACGAGAAAGTGAATATTGCCCTGCGTTATCTGGTACCCAAACAGATCAAGGCAAACGGCCTGCGTAAAGATGAGCTGGCGCTGCCAGAAGCGTCCTTGCGTGATCTCGTGCGGTACTACACCCGCGAAGCCGGTGTGCGTGGCCTTGAGCGGGAAATAGCGAAGATTTGCCGGAAGGTGGTGCGTGAGCACGTGGAAGCTAGTGACAAGGCAACCTTGGTTCTTGAGCCGGAGATGCTGGAAAATTATTCGGGCGTGCGCAAGTTCAGCTACGGACTTGCTGAAGAAACGAATCAGATCGGTCAGGTTACCGGCCTGGCCTGGACGCAGGTGGGCGGCGAACTGCTGACCATAGAGTGCGCCCTCACGCCAGGCAAAGGTCGGGTTGTCAAGACAGGCTCCCTCGGTGATGTCATGCAGGAATCCATTCAAACGGCGCTTACCGTGGTCAGAAGCCGTGCGCCAGGTCTGGGTATTGCCGACGATTTTCACGAAAAGCACGATTTGCACGTCCACGTACCTGAAGGTGCAACCCCCAAAGACGGTCCAAGTGCCGGTATTGGTATGTGCACCGCACTGGTTTCTGCACTGACTAAAATTCCGGTTCGGGCAGACGTTGCGATGACCGGCGAAATTACGCTTCGAGGCCGGGTTCTGGCCATTGGCGGGCTAAAGGAAAAGCTTCTTGCGGCCCATCGTGGTGGTATCAAGACGATTTTGATTCCGGATGAAAACGTCAGGGATCTCAAAGAGATACCGGACAACATCAAGGCGTCACTGGAGATTCGCCCGGTCAAATGGATTGACGAAGTGCTGGATATTGCCCTGGCTTACGCACCGGAGCCGAACACGGCTGGAACGTCCTCTGATGGGGAGTCAAACCAACCGCGCGACGACGAAAGTGACGGTGCAGAACGCATAAATACACATTAAAGCTTCGATGAGTTGTTGACAGGCCAGAGAGCCCATTGGTATAACTGTTTCGCCGCGGAGCAGCCAATACCAAGGGTTCCCGCGCACTGTGTACCTATTCCGAACACCGGTCGAATGCCGAAAGGAATAAGAAAACCGAAGAATGGAATTCTCCGACAGCTTATGCGATAGTCGAGAACGTCCGAGAAACAACAAACCAACCTATAACATCTTCAACCTGAAAGCGAAGGGGTTTAGTGTGAACAAGTCCGAACTAATCGATGCAATTGCAGAATCTGCAGATATTTCCAAAGCCGCCGCTGGCCGTGCTCTGGACGCAATGACCAACTCTATCACCGGTGCCCTCAAAAAAGGCGATCAGGTTACACTGATCGGTTTTGGTACTTTCTCAGTGAAAGATCGCGCTGCGCGCACTGGTCGTAACCCACAAACGGGTGCCGAGATCAAAATTGCGGCCTCTAAAGTGCCTGGGTTCAAAGCAGGTAAGGCCCTGAAAGACGCCGTTAAGTAACGGTTCTTTCTACGGCGGCTCCTGTCAAAGGGAGTCGCCAAGAAGAATTCAAGGCGCATTCCGACAGGGTGCGCCTTTTTACGTTAGACAGGTTTACGTTAGACAGGATGCGCCATTTTACACCAGGGGCACCGGCAGAGGGGTTCGGGAGAAACATGCTTCAAGATATTCGGGAAAATTCCCAAGGCACTATTGCCAAGATTATTATCGGTCTGTTGGTGGTGTCGCTTTCCATCTGGGGAATGGACGCCATTGTTGGGGGCTTCTCCGGCGAGCCGGAGGTGGCAACGGTAAATGGGGAGGACATTACCGAGCAGGAATTCCTTCGCGTTGTTCAAATGGAGAGTCAGCGTCGTCTTTCCGGTATGGAACGTCCCGACCCGGCGATGCTGAACGAGGATCAGATCCGCAAGGATGTGCTGGATTCTCTGATTCAGGAGCAGGTTCTTATTCAGGACGCCAGCGCCCAAGGACTTGCGCTCAGCGACGCGGATATTGACGCGTTGATTACCCGGATGCCGCAATTTCAGATTGATGGGCAGTTTAATCGCGACCGCTTCGTGGCGTCTGTGCGCAACCTTCGTATGGGTGTGGGTGAATTCCGGGAAGCCATGCGCAAGCAATATGTGGTTAATCAGATCCGCGGCGGCATTATGCAAAGCGGCCTGGTTGCCGGTGAAAATGCGGCGCAGATTCTACGGATCCAGAACCAGACCCGGGATTTCCGAGTGGTGAATATTCCTGTCAGTGCGGTTGCGGATGAGTTGACCATCAGCGATGAGGAAGTAGAAGCCTTTTATCAGGAAAACAAAAGTGCCTTCAAGCAACCAGAGCAGGTTGATGCAGCGTATATAACGTTATCGCTGGGCGCCCTGGCTGAAAAGATGGACATAAGCCAGGAAGATCTTCAGACCTACTATGAACAGCGCGCAGGTGATCTGGCTCGTGAGGAGCGCCGTGCGTCCCATATTCTGATTGAAGATGGCGCTGACGCCGACCAGACAATAGAAGCCATTCAGAAGCGCCTGAAAGCCGGTGAAAGCTTTGAAAAACTGGCGAAAGAGTTCTCGATTGACACCGTATCCGCCAAAGAGGGCGGCGACCTGGGTTTTGCTGGCCGTGGTGTGTATGACGAAGCGTTTGAAACAGCGTTGTTTGCACTGAAGAAAGGCGAGGTGTCAGGCCCGGTAAACACCAGCTTTGGTGTGCATCTGATTCGCCTTGACGACGTTCGTCGATCAGAGGTTCCCCCACTGAAAGACATTGAGCAGCAACTGCGCACTGAACTAGCCCAGAAACGCGCAGCGGAAAAGTATGCTGAAGTGCGCACGGAACTGGCCGATTCCGCCTATGCCGCAGATGATCTTGCCGGGCCTGCCAAGGAGCTTGGTCTGGAAATTCGCGAGGCAAAGGGTATTACCAGAGAAGGTGGCCAGGCACCGTTTGATCACCCGGGGCTGGTACGTCAGTTGTTCTCAGAAGATGTGCTTGAGGGCGGGTACAACACCGAGTTAATTGACGTTGGGGATAATGTGTCTGTGGTTGCCAGTGTTCGCGAATACCGTGAGGCTGAACAGCTTGCGCTTGACGATGTTCAAGACGCTATCCGCAATAATCTGAAAGCGCGCAAGACCCGGGAAATGCTCGGTAAACGCGCTGAGACTGTCGTCGCCGGCCTTGAGGATGGTAAGTCTCTGGAGGCCCAGAACGCGGGTAGCTGGAAGCCGTTTGAAGCCCAAGGTCGAAACGCCGAAGATGCAAATCCTCTGGTTATACAGACGGTTTTCTCTTTGGCACGCCCCACGGTCGAAAAGGGCGTGAGTTATGGCACGGCCATGACAGAAGACGGCATTGCGGTGATCGCACTGGACGGCGTGAACGAGGGTGATGTCAAAAAAGACAGCGCCGACCTGAATAAGCTGCGTAAGTTTGTAGCGTCCCTTGAGGGGCAGCGTGAATACGCAGCGTATCAGCAATTTCTGAGAAACAGCGCCGAGGTGTCCCGACCCTAGCGTCAAGGTTTTGCTGAAAGCGAAAACCCCGAGCAACGTGTTGCTCGGGGTTTTTTATTGGTGCGCCAGGCATGGCGCGCAGCGCCTTGATGGCGCTATTCCCTGAGCTGTGGTGGCAATGGGATGACCGTCAGTTTCAACCGTTGCTCCAGGAATCGGGTGATGCTTTCCATCACACGATGCCCTGCCTTTTCGCTGGCCACATAGATATTGCAGTCGTCAGCGTAGCGGCAGAAGCGATGGCCTCGACCTTCCAGCTC
>NZ_DRGY01000083.1 GCF_011049865.1 Marinobacter antarcticus
AAGTCCGCTACCGACCCGGCAAGGGGAACGGTTAGCCGAACGGCAAGGGTGTCCACCGCGAGGTGGAATCTGAAGGAAGCCGAAGGCAAAGCACAGACCTGACGAACAGAAATCGCATACGAGGCGGTGCTATCGGGTAAGACGGCCAATATCGTCAACGCCCAATACTTGCACAGCAGGTAGCGTCGTAGATGCGGCAGGTATAGGTGTGAAGGTCGCGTGTCTTACCCTGGGAGATCTGAGTGTCTGCCACTGTGCTACTCACGTCGTGAGACGTGGGGATGGATACTCAGAAGTCAGCCGAGGCTTCCTTCAGATTCCACCTCGCGGTGGACACCCTTGCCGTTCGGCTAACCGTTCCCCTTGCCGGGTCGGTAGCGGACTTCCACCGCCAAGTCATCCCATTGCCACCACAGCTCAGGGAATAGCGCCGTCAAGGCGCTGCGCGCCATGCCTGGCGCACCAAAAAAAGGGCTCCCTCGGAAGCCCTTTTCGACTTGGAGCGACTTACGCTCTGTTATTCGGCATGTCCGACGGCCTGATACTCGTTTGCATCGGATGTGGCAAGGCTCACCACTACAATTGCAATGAAGGATGCTACGAAGCCAGGGATAATCTCGTAAACGCCCGGGCCACCCATGAACTCGGAGTTCCAGCCCAGGGATACCCAGACCATTGCGATAACGGCACCAACAACCATACCCGCCAGAGCACCAGCACCGTTCGTGCGCGGCCACATAAGTGCGAGAATGATCAGAGGACCAAACGCCGAACCAAAACCTGCCCATGCGTGACCGACCAGACCCAGAACGTTTGAGGTAGGGTCAGAGGCGATGACTGCGGCGACAAGCCCAACAAGCACTACGCATACACGTCCAACGTTTACGCACTCGCGATCACCTGCATCTTTGCGCAGGAACAATCGGTAAAAGTCCTCGGTGAGGGACGAAGACGCCACCAGAAGCTGGCTGGAAATAGTGCTCATTACCGCGGCCAACAGGGCTGCATACAGGAAGCCTGTAATCAGCGGATGGAACAGCAAGTCTGCGAGAACGATAAAGATGGTTTCGGGATCGTCAATTTGAATGCCATTACGCACTGCGTAAGCACGGCCGAAAATACCCAGACCAATCGCGCCAATCAGGGAAATAGCCATCCAGGACATACCGATGTTACGGGCAGTCGGAACTTCTTTTACCGAACGGATTGCCATGAAGCGAACAATGATATGCGGCTGACCAAAGTAGCCCAAGCCCCACGTCACTGCTGAGAGCCAACCTATAAAGGTAAGTCCTTCGGTCCAGGATAGCAGGTTGGGATCCACCTCATTCAATGTTGCTGTCGCTTGGGAAAAACCGCCACCGCCTTCGCCCCAGAGGACAACAGCCGGCATAAGAACGAGCGCGACCATCATGATGCAGCCCTGAACAAAGTCGGTCATACTCACAGCCAGGAACCCGCCAACCACTGTGTAGGCAAGTACAACACCCAGCGTTATGACGATACCCACGCCGTAGTCACCCAAACCACCGAAGCTGAAAATTCCGGCGAATGCACTTTCAAACAGTTTGCCACCTGCTACCAGGCCTGAAGCTGTATAGACTGAGAAGAACACAACAATAACGACCGCAGCCACGGTTCTTAGTGGCAATGCCTGAGTGGGAAAACGGTTGGCCAGAAAGGCTGGAATAGTCAGCGCGTTACCGTAATGAACGGTTTGTGCACGCAGCCTGGGCGCAACAATTACCCAGTTAACGAACGCACCCACAAACAGACCGATGCCGATCCACGCTGACGCAAGACCTGACACATACATCGCCCCGGGAAGTCCCAGAAGCAACCATCCGCTCATATCGGAGGCGCCAGCAGACAATGCCGCTACCTTTGGACTGAGGCCCCTGCCACCAAGCATGTAATCTTCGGATGAAGAGGTAGATGTGCGCATCGCAAACAAGCCGATGCCAATCATCACCGCAAAATAGACAAATAGACTGATCCAAACACCAATAGCCATGGAACTCCTCCGGTTTAATGAGTCGGATTATATCCGCTCTCAAAGCACAGAGCTGGCACGCATGCCGGCTTGCTGTGTCGTTCTTTTTGTTTACTTGAAATCCTTACGAATCTGAGCAAAACCCGCACACTCCCCCGCTTAACTATAGTTAATTATAGCCAATATGCGACTGCGGGAGCCACTGAATCGTCCGGATGGAATTGACACGCACTAGATTAGTATTGCTACTTATACGTGGCTTACAAAATCCTACGATTCTTTTACGGATTCCTACGAGACTGGAGTTAATTCAGATCAAATCAGGCAACATTATCACGGACTTGCAGCCGTGCAGGTGTCGTTCCCTTGTGTTTGCGCAATGCATTCGTCAAAGCGCTCTGCGAAGAGAATCCTACCCGATAACTGATTTCTGATACTGACAGTGGCGTCGACGCCAATAAATTGATGGCCTGATCAAGACGAGCCTGCAAAAGAAACTGATGCGGCGTGGTGCCAACCACTTCCCGGAACACCTCATGAAAGCGACTAACACTCAAACACGCCTCACCTGCCAGATCCTGCACGGTAATCTTACGATGAAGGTTCGCCTTGACATAACGTTGTATCGCATCCGGACTGAGACTGTGGCGGTTTGGCGTGCTCAATGACCGGTCAATAATTCGATCGGCCATGCAATACAAAATACTGGCGGCCAGATGACTGTGCATGACCAAGTTACCAGGAGACCGGTCAAATTCCCCCGCGGCAAACTGAACCAGTCCTTGCAAACGGCTGTCCATATGGAGAGTACGGGGCTTCTCGAACACCCGCACCATCCGCTCATAATCGGCATGGCCCGGCTTTGAAATGGCGGGGTTTGACGGATCAAGATTGATAACCATTACATGATTCTGGAGATCACCACAGTAATCATGTCGCGCCTCTGTCGGCACGAGACACGCCTTCCAGGTATCCAGACGAGAGCCGCTGCCATCAACACTCAACTCCGCCTCGCCTTCCACACCGACCACTATCTGGTGATGTTCATGGCAATGCTGGTGGGCTGATGTAGGAAGCTTGAGTAATCGGGCATCCAGCATAAATAAAACCGGAACCTTTAATTGAGAATATAAATCAATTAAAGCAGATCTGATCGAAAGTTGCACATAAGTTCGCTGACTTGAGCATTTACTTGCGCCAGTTGAGCAGATGCATCCACGATATTATAGCGGTCGGGCTCGGCCGCTGCGCGAGCCAGATAGGTGCTGCGAATGCGTTGAAAAAAAGGAACGGCTTCCTGCTCAAAACGATCCAGCTGGCCCCGCTGTCGTGCCCGGGTCATGCCCGTTTCAACGGGCGCGTCCAGTAAAACGACGTGATCCGGACGCACGTCGCCCTGTACCAGGTTTTCCAGTAAGGCAATTCGTTCACTGGGGACGCCTCGCCCTCCTCCCTGATAAGCAAACGTGGCATCGGTAAAGCGATCACACAAGACCCATTGCCCCTGGTCAAGCGCCGGGAGGATAAGCGTATGCAGATGTTGTGCCCGAGCCGCAAACATCAACAGCAACTCAGTGAGATCGTTCACTGGCTCATCGCGCGGGGCGATAAGCAGCTCCCGGATAGCCTCAGCCATGGGGGTACCGCCAGGCTCACGGGTAACAACACACTCAACACCGAGCCCTTGCAGAGTAACTGCCGCATTCGAGATCTGGGTGGATTTACCCACACCTTCAGTTCCCTCAAAGGTAATAAACCGGCCGCGACCCGTCATTGCTCGTCACCTTCGCCTGCGGGTGAGGATCGGTAATCCGCCCGGCGGTTCAGTTGAAACGCCCGAACCGCTTTTTGATGTTCCGCCAATGTATTGGAGAACTTGTGAGTTCCGTCGCCCCGAGCAACAAAATACAGCGACTTGCCTGAATCCGGGTGCAGGGAAGCGTGAATGGCCTCACGGCCCGGCAGGGCGATGGGCGTAGGTGGCAGACCGTTAATCCGATAGGTGTTATAGGGGGTTTGAGCCCGTAAATCACGACGGCCAATACGGCCGTTGTATTTGTCTCCCATACCGTAAATGACGGTCGGATCTGTCTGCAGCCGCATGCCTTTTTGCAAGCGCCGCACGAATACCCCGGCCACCTGACCGCGCTCCTGGGGTGCACCGGTCTCCCGTTCGACAATCGATGCCATAATTAGCGCTTCGTAGGCATTATCGTATGGCAGCCCCTCTTCTTTGTTCTCCCACTCGTCAGCCAGAACAGTCTTCATTCGCTGAAACGCTCGACGGAGCATATCTATATCCGACTCACTGCTGGTAAACAGATAAGTGTCTGGAAAGAAACGCCCTTCGGGATGTTCGCCTTTTGCACCAACGGCTTCCATCACCTTTTCGTCTGACCAGTCTGCCGTCAGATGCTCTATGCGCTGGTTTGAATTAAGCGCAGTGCGCATGTCGCTGAACGTCCAGCCTTCAATAAACTGCACGGACCAGTGCTTGGTGTCTCCTGCAACCATTTTATCAAGCATGGCTTCGGCGCTCATGCCATCCGTGAACTCATAAACCCCAGCTTTGATTTTCGCCCGATCAGGAAACAACCGGCCGTACACGCGCACCCACAAATCCTTTTTTATCAGACCATCAGCTTCCAACTGCCTGGCAACGCCGTTAAAAGCAGTGCCTTCGGGCACATCAAATAACATGGGTTCGGCCATAACCACGGGCTTTGACAGAGAGCCCACTCCTTGCCAAACCCACAAACCTGTGCCCGCGCCGAACAGCACGGCAGCACACACACCCGCAATCAGAAGTTTCTTAAACAAATGAATTATTCCAGCAAATCGAAAGGATTGAAGATTGTCGCAAGTCCGTCATCTGCAGGCAAATCCTGCCCGGCAAAATTGCGCACGAGAACAACACCGATAACGCTGTTCAGCAAATAGAAACCTTTGCACCTGTTCCCGGATATGTCCTCAATACTCACCGCACGTTCGACAACCACCTCCCCCTTTGCCCTGAGTCTCTCCAACACCCATTGGCGCAGCACTCCGGCGACCGCAAGGCTTCTTACCGGCGGTGTCATCCAACCTTCGGGCGTTCTGACCAAAAGATTGGTGCGGGTTCCCTCAACCAGATGACCGCCACTGTCTGACAGTGAACCCCTTGCTTGCCGGAATCAAATCCCTCAACAGGTTAGAACAGGTTATGGCCGCTCGAGAAATCGAGAATG
>NZ_DRGY01000084.1 GCF_011049865.1 Marinobacter antarcticus
CCACAGACGGCGCTACGACTGGCGCCGGCATTTTGCTATCATCTCGCGCCATTGAAACAAATACGCCGTTAATATCGACATCCGGAATACTGACTATGACCGATCGCAATATTCGCCTGAAACAACTTCACAAAGCCTTGCAGGAACGCATTGTGATTCTCGATGGCGGTATGGGAACCATGATCCAGAACCAGAAACTGGACGAACAAGCGTTCCGCGGCGACCGTTTTGCAGACTACGATCGGGAGGTTCAGGGCAACAACGACCTGCTGAACCTTACCCAGCCTGCCCTGCTGCGAAACATTCACGCTGAGTATCTGGATGCCGGCGCTGATATTATTGAAACCAACACCTTCAACTCAACCCGTGTGTCACAAGCCGATTACGGTCTCGAAGACATCGCCAAAGAGCTGAACGTGGCCGCCGCAAAGCTGGCGCGACAGGTCGCCGATGAGTTCACAGCGAAAAACCCGGATAAACCCCGATTCGTTGCCGGCGCTGTAGGGCCTACCTCACGCACAGCGTCCCTGTCGCCAGACGTAAACAACCCAGGCTTTCGAAACGTCGATTTTCAAACCCTCGTGGACAACTATTACGAGTCGGTTGAAGGCCTGGTTGAAGGCGGCTGTGACATCATCCTGATTGAAACCATCTTTGACACTCTGAACGCAAAGGCGGCAATCTACGCCACTCAGCAGTATTTTGAAGACAGCGGAACCGAGCTGCCAATCATGATTTCCGGCACCATAACCGACGCGTCGGGCCGCACATTGTCGGGCCAGACGACCGAGGCGTTCTGGAACTCGGTTGCCCATTCCCGACCCATTTCCGTGGGGCTCAACTGCGCGCTTGGTGCGGATGCCTTGCGCCCGTACGTGCAAGAGTTGTCCGCCAAAGCCAACACCTATGTGAGCGCGCATCCCAATGCTGGCCTGCCCAACGAACTTGGTGAGTACGACCAGACACCCGAGGAAATGGCCGACATCATCGAAGGTTTCGCCCGCGATGGCTTTCTCAACATCATCGGCGGCTGCTGCGGCTCTCGCCCCGAGCACATCGAAGCGGTTGCCAAAGCGGTATCGAAGTATCCGCCGCGGAAGATACCAGCGCGCACGGAAGCATTAAGGCTATCTGGCCTCGAGCCGTTTACCGGTGATGAGAACAGCCTGTTCATTAACGTTGGCGAGCGCACGAACGTCACCGGCTCCAAGCGTTTTCTGCGTTTGATCAAGGAGGAGCAGTACGAAGAAGCTCTGAGTGTGGCGCGTGATCAGGTTGAAAACGGCGCCCAGATCATCGACATCAACATGGACGAAGGCATGCTGGATTCCAGGGACGTGATGGTCACGTTCCTGAATCTGGTAGGTTCAGAGCCGGATATCTGCCGTGTTCCCATCATGATTGACTCCTCCAAGTGGGAAGTCATTGAGGCGGGTCTGCGCTGCATTCAGGGCAAGGCCGTGGTGAACTCCATCAGCCTGAAGGAAGGCGAAGAAGAGTTCATAAAACGGGCTCGTGACTGCATGCGCTACGGAGCGGCGGTCGTCGTTATGGCGTTTGACGAGCAAGGACAGGCCGACACCTATGAGCGCAAAACCCAGATATGCAAACGCTCCTATGACGTTCTGATGACCATCGGCTTCAATCCCGGCGATATTATCTTCGACCCGAACATTTTTGCCATTGCCACCGGTATCGAAGAACACAACAACTACGCGGTGGATTTCATCAACGCCACGCGCTGGATTCGGAAGAACCTGCCTCACGCGTCCATTTCAGGCGGTGTAAGCAACGTTTCGTTCTCGTTCCGGGGCAACGATGTGGTTCGGGAAGCCATTCATTCCGTGTTTTTGTATCACGCCATAAAGGCCGGCATGAGCATGGGCATCGTCAATCCGGGCCAGCTGATTATTTACGATGAGATTGAACCTGAGCTGAAGGGTCTGGTTGAGGACGTGGTACTGAACCGCCGTGAGGATTCCACAGACCGCCTGTTGGAGATTGCTGAACGCTACAAAGGCAAAGGCGGAAAAACCCAGGAAGAAGATCTCGCCTGGCGCGAGTGGCCGGTAACAAAGCGGCTGGAGCACTCCCTGGTGAAGGGCATCACCAACTTTATTATCGAAGATGCCGAAGAATGTCGTCAGAACGCCGAGCGGCCGATTCACGTGATTGAAGGTCCGCTGATGGACGGCATGAACGTTGTCGGCGACCTGTTCAGCGATGGCAAGATGTTTCTGCCCCAGGTGGTGAAAAGCGCTCGGGTAATGAAACAGGCGGTGGCACACCTGATCCCGTTTATTGAGGCGGAAAAATCGGAAGACCAACAGGCCAAGGGTAAAATCCTGATGGCCACGGTGAAAGGTGACGTGCACGACATCGGCAAAAACATCGTGGGTGTGGTGTTGCAGTGCAACAACTACGAAGTGATAGACCTGGGCGTTATGGTGCCGTGCGACAAAATCCTGGCCGCCGCCAAGGAGCACAACGTTGACATAATAGGGTTAAGCGGCCTGATTACACCGTCGCTGGATGAGATGGTTCACGTAGCGCGTGAAATGCAACGCCTCGATTTCCACCTTCCTTTGATGATTGGCGGTGCAACCACATCGAAGGCGCACACGGCTGTGAAAATTGAGCCTCACTATAAAAACGACATTGCGCTGTATGTATCAGACGCGTCCCGTTGCGTTAACGTCGCCTCCAAGCTTTTGAGCAAATCCGGCAAGCCCGAACTGGTTAGCGCGGCGCGTGAAGAATACGATGCCATTCGCGAACGTCGTAAAAAAAGGGGCGATCGCACCAAACTCGTCAGCCTTGAGCAGGCGCGTGCACGAGCTCCCGAGATCAATTTTGAAAATTATGTGCCACCCAAACCCGCGTTCACAGGTACACGGGTATTCCATGAATATGATTTGAAGGAGTTGGTGCCCTATATAGACTGGACGCCATTTTTTGTCTCCTGGGATATCGCCGGGAAATACCCGCAAGTATTTGATGACCCCAAACGCGGGGAAGCGGCCCGCAACCTGTTTGAAGATGCCCAGATAATTCTTCGGAAAATAGTGGATGAAAAGCGCGTAAGTGCCTCTGGTATAATCGGTTTCTGGCCGGCGCACCGTCGCGGTGACGACCTTGTGGTCTATACCGATGAAACCCGCACTGAAACACTGACCACCCTGCATCATCTGCGCCAGCAAGACGAAAAAGCACCGGGCAAACCGATGATGACGCTGTCTGACTTTGTGGCTGAGGAGCATTCAGAGCATTGTGACTATGTAGGTGGCTTTGCCGTGACAACCGGTATTGGCGCGGAAGAGATGTCACTGGAATACAAAGACGCCAATGACGACTACAACGCGATCATGGTGAAAGCCTTGACCGACCGCCTGGCCGAAGCGTTTGCCGAGAGGTTGCATGAACGGGTGCGCACTGAGTTCTGGAGCTACGATGCCGGTGAAAAACTGGATAGCGAAGACCTGATCAAGGAACGCTATCGCGGTATCCGCCCTGCTCCCGGTTACCCGGCGTGTCCGGACCATACTGAAAAAGCGACGTTGTTCAACCTGCTGGACGCGACAGCGAACACCGGTATTGAATTGACGGAGCACTTTGCCATGTTCCCGACGGCCGCCGTTTCCGGCTGGTACTTCTCGCACCCGGAATCCAAGTTTTTTGCCGTGGGTAAAATTGGCGTAGACCAGGTTGAGGACTATGCTGAGCGTAAAGGTATGACCAAAGCAGAAGCAGAGCGATGGCTGGCGCCCAGCCTCGCGTATGATCCCGCAGAGTAAAAACCAGGCCCGCACGTAAACAGGAAGGGGAATATGACCAAAACGCCTGACACACCAAGAAACGAAAAATCGCGGGGCCCCGGCGTTTTAAAAGTTATGCAGAGCATCGCAGCGGGCGCTCTGGGCGTTCAGTCCAGCAAGCGCCGCGAAGAGGACTTTGGAAGCCACAGCCCGTGGCCCTACATTATCGGCGGCTTGCTGTTCACAGCGCTGTTTATCGGTACGCTTGTTCTGGTTGTGCAGGTGGCTCTCGCCGGCCAGTAATGTTACTGGCCGGAAACCCATACCACGGCGAATGAAACTACGAGCGCGATAAGCAATACCGCGGCTACGGCATCAACCTGGCTGTCTGTTCGTAACATTTTCTTCATTGCTTGCCTCTTTTCTCAAAGCTTTTGGATTACACCATCTTAGCGTTTAATAACGAAACGTTGGCGTTTTTCATCTCCCCTATTAAAGCAGCAAATTGATATTCGTCCAGCCTTTATTCGTATCATCAGCCATTCAATCGACTTCTTCTTGAACTTCTTGCCACTCTCTCGAACCCTCTCGCACTCTCTCACAATCTCTTGCAGCCCCCTCGCCTTATCACTTGAATCGATAAACTTATCTCGAAATATTCATTTCTAGAATAACAGATGACTGTTATCCTTAGTTAAAGGTATAAGGCCCAATCCCGGGCTCACTCAAA
>NZ_DRGY01000085.1 GCF_011049865.1 Marinobacter antarcticus
ATGTTCGTGCGACTGGTTCGATTCAGAAGCCGGTAAAAGAGATGCGCACTCCAGCGTTTAAAGGCGGTTTCGCCAGCCCGTGAGCGGCGCTGCATAAGCACCACATCGACACCGGACTGCCAACAGTCGACCATTGCCGGAATCTGTTCAGGCGGATCTTGCAGGTCGGCATCGAGCACGATCATCGCATCGCCTTTGGCATGCTCTAACCCTGCGGTCATTGCCGCTTCTTTGCCAAAATTTCGGCTCAGTTTAACAAGGCGTACGCCGGGCGTTCGGGCGATCACGTCCCGAATGTACTGGGTACTGCCATCACTACTGCCATCATCAATCAGAACGATTTCCCAGTACAGGTCCAGCTTGGCAAGCACAGGCAGAACCCGGTCGAAGAAAAGGGGCAACATCGGGCGCTCGTTAAATAGCGGCACGACCAGTGATAGCAGCGGCTTATCAAATGGACCGTCAGACGACACTATGGGTTTTTCAAAGCGATTGTTCATGGAACACCAGCCTTTGGTATACGAGATAGTTCAGAGCAGCGACAAGCCCTGTCGTCACGATTTGTGACAGCGTGACAGAAAGTGCCAAGACGCTATTAAGGAGGAAGAAAAAGACAAGATTACAGAGCCATGCAAAGAGGCAAGACCCGATATAGCGCCAAAGCGTGAACCTGTGAGGGCCCGCATTGCGAAATGCCAGGCGCCGCTGGAGGCCGTAATTCAGGGCGGCTCCGGACACACTTCCGCTTGCGGTCGCCAGTATTGGCTCAACTCCGGCACCGATTAACACCGCCATCACAAGCCAATGGAACAGCGTGGCAAGGCCGCCGGCAGCCATAAATCCTTGTAGTTGGCGTGGTAAGAATTTGCTCATGACGAAAAACCACCTTAACGGCTGACAAAGTCGGCCTGACATTTACTTACTGGGCACGATAGCCCACCCCATGTCACGGCTTTGTGGAGGTTTCATCAGGAATTTGTCAAAACTTGAGGCATTGCCTGACAAGACAGTCTGAGATTCAACAAATGGCGTTGGCTTTTGCAGCGGAAACTGTTGGGAGCTACTAACGCTTTATTGTCGTTTTAAATAGTACACGGCGAGGGGCAATAGAGGTGCGAGCTGACACGAACGCGAAATTAACTATATATTTTGGAAATTAAAAATCTATCTTAATTTCTTAAAATTATTGCGTTTATTTTATTTGATATTTCAGTGTCATTTAATGATCGGTACAGGCGAAGGCAATGCCTATTATCGCGCTTTGAAAGAGACGCAAAAAAATACCGCAGGCTGACTCCTGCGACTAATTAAATTCGCAAAAAATCAAGGGCCGCTGGCACGAATATTTCGCGATGATGGCTACTCAAATGACATGTAGTACAACATACAAACCTGAAACCAAAATGAATTATGATACAAATTTTTATAATTCAGAATGAGGAGCCTGATATGAAAAAATCCGAATTAAATAATCATATCGAAATAATTCCAAACCGTCCTGATACAACGAACGCCCCGAAACCAAATCGAGGCCACGGTAAGGGGAAAGCCAGACCGTTCACAAAACTGCCGTTAATCCAATTTGACCAGCCTCAACCGGAGCGCATTAACGATGACGCTCACGGAAGACAGTGACATCGCCGCTGCTGCAAAAATCGGAGACAGTAGAATCCCGGCAAATGGATAGAGCACCCCTGCAGCAATCGGTATGCCGGCGGAATTATAAATGAAGGCAAAAAACAGGTTTTGCCGAATATTACGCATGGTCGCTATCGACAAGCGGCGCGCCTCCACAATGCCCATCAGGTCTCCACGCAGAAGGGTGACACCCGCACTTTCAATAGCCACATCGGTCCCTGTTCCCATAGCAACGCCCACATCGGCTGTAGCCAGAGCCGGCGCATCATTCACCCCGTCTCCCGCCATCACCACAACACGGCCTTCGTCTTTCAGCCTTTGAACGATCTTTCCTTTGTCCTCCGGCAGCACTTCCGCTTCAACCTCATCAATATGAAGTTTGCGGGCGACAGCTTCTGCTGAGGTGCGATTGTCCCCCGTCAACATAACCACACGGATGCCGTCCTTCTGCAGTGCGATAATTGCCGCCTCAGTGGATTCTTTGATCGGATCAGCAATGGCAATTAATCCACAGACCTGTTGCTCCACCGCCGCGAATATAACCGTTGCGCCGTCTTTGCGAAGCTGGTCTGCATCCGCCTCAAACGCGGAGGTATCCACATTTTGTGACTCCATTAACAACCGATTACCAAGTAGAACCGCTTTTCCGTCGATCTTGCCGGTGACACCCTTACCGTTAGGCGAGTCGAAATCCTCCGCATCTGGCACGGTCAGTTCCATGATTTTGGCTTTATCGAGAATGGCATGGGCCAGCGGATGTTCACTGCCCTTTTCCAGGCCACTGGCATAGCGCATCAGGTCTTCTTCGCTGAAGCCGTTTGCTGGAACCAGTTTTGTTACCTGAGGTTTGCCTTCGGTCAGCGTACCGGTTTTATCAACCACTACCGTATCAACTTTCTCCATGCGTTCAAGAGCCTCTGCATCCCGAATCAGGACCCCAATCTGAGCGCCCCGCCCTACGCCAACCATGATCGACATAGGCGTCGCCAGGCCAAGAGCGCAGGGGCAGGCAATGATCAGCACACTCACGGCTGCAATAAGACCGTAGGCCATAGGGGGCATTGGCCCAAAGACTGACCAAACAATAAAGGCAAGGGCGGCTATAACGATGACCACCGGAACAAACCAGCCGGCCACTTTGTCTGCCAACCCCTGAATCGGTGCACGACTGCGCTGGGCATTGGCCACCATCTGCACAATCTGCGAAAGCATGGTGTCATGCCCCACCTTGTCAGCTCGCATAATGAAGCTGCCTTGCTGGTTCATGCTGCCACCAATCACCTGGTCGCCTGTCTTCTTACTGATGGCCAGTGGCTCGCCGGTTACCAGAGATTCGTCGATGTTGGAGCGGCCTTCCAGGATCTCCCCATCCAACGGAACTTTATCGCCTGGGCGAACCCGTAAGCGGTCACCGACCTTCACCTGATCAAGAGAGACGTCAGACTCGCCTCCCTCATCGTCCAGCCTTCTTGCTGTGGCCGGTGCCAGATCCAGCAACGCTTTAATGGCGCCCGACGTCTTCTCTCGGGCACGAAGTTCCAGTACCTGCCCTAACAACACCAACACCACAATGACCGCAGCGGCCTCAAAATACACCGCGACCGAACCATCTGCCTGCCGGAACGCATCGGGGAAAACCTGCGGAACCAGAACGGCGACAAGGCTGTATATCAGCGCGACACCCGTACCAATGGAAATCAACGTAAACATGTTCAGGTTGCGGTTGACGACGGATTTCCAGCCCCGAACAAAGAATGGCAAGCCGCACCAGACGACAACGGGCGTTGCCAGCACCAACTGGATCCAGTTCAGTGCTTGTGGCGACACAATCTGATCAAGGCCAATAAAGTGCCCTGTCATTTCGATGACAACTACGGGGAGCGCGAGGAACAGGCCAATCCAGAACCGACGCGTCATATCCGTAAGCTCTTCCGACGGCCCATCGTTGAGGCTTACTTGCTCGGGCTCCAACCCCATCCCGCAGATCGGACAATCGCCGGGCCCCTGTTGCCGAATCTCCGGGTGCATCGGGCACGTGTACATGGCGCCGGGAGCGGCGGGTTTCGCAGACTCTTGGCGCTCCCCGAGATATTTCCCTGGATCCTCATCAAACTTGGACTGGCATCGGGCGGAGCAGAAATACCACGTTTTTCCAGCATGTTGGCTGCGGTGTTCGGCCGTAAGAGGATCAACCGACATTCCGCAAACCGGGTCTTTTGCTTCGTGCTCATTTTGATCAGCGTGGTGATGTTCACTCATTTCGTACTCCTGCTTCGTTCGCTGGGCGGTCCGCAAATCAAGTTTGGTCTTCATTCCTGGCATTGAATATCAGTGATGGCGCCCGTGGGATTCATCGCTTTCCATCGCCTTACGCCTGGAGGAAGACTTAAGGAATACCTGCTCGGCAACCGCAAAATACTGGCAAGAATGCCTCCAGTGGTTGCCATCATGGCAATTGCCACAGTAAACCACAGGCCGTACTCACCTAACGCAGGACGGGTGGCGGCAGCCAGTGAGTAGTCTTGGGTCTCAACTATTTCGGCGAGAGACAGGTTGCTCGCAACGGCAAAGCCCACCAGGGTGTAGATTACAACGCAGGCGGCAATGGAGATCACAATCGCGCGGCTGACGTTGCGATGTGGGTCTTTCACCTCGGAGCCACTATTAGTAATGGTCGTAAAGCCCTTGAAGGCCAATATGCCAAGAGCCGTCGCACCAAGGAAATTACCGACGACACCGGTTTCACCGCTTCTGGAAAAATCGACCGCAAGACTATCAGCCAACCAGACACCTACTAGTCCGAAGACAAGAATGCCGCCAATTTTAAGGACACCAATGAACGATGCGACACCTTGGATCCAACGATTACCCAGCAGGTTAATGAAGAATGCAGCCAAGATAAGCGATACGCCCAATACAGATACCATGCGTCCGCTGTCATCGCCTCCAAACAATTGCATGGCGTAGGACCCAAACGTGCGGGCCAGAAAGCTCTGGGCAATCACCATTGAGAAATACATCAGCAACGCATTAAACCCCGTTGCTAAACGGTCGCCGTAAGCTTTGTGGAGATACATGCCGATGCCGCCTGCAGACGGATAGGCATTGGAAATTTTGATATAGGAATAGGAACTGAATGAAATGACAATCGCGGCCGCCAGAAAGGCCAGCGGAAAGAGCGTGCCCGCCATCTGGGCCATTTGCCCGGTGAGCGCAAAGATACCGGCACCAATCATAACACCAGTACCGAGCATAACCGTGCCCGGAAGCGTGAGGCTTGCTTCCTGATAGCGGGTGGTTCTATCTTGCTCGCTCTTCATTCAACTCCTTTTTTGTTTGCCACCATGTCGGTCACATGAAATAGCGCGAAGGGCACCGAGCAGGCTAATGCTCGATGCCCCTTGTGTGCTCAAAAAAATAGCCGAGCCCCAACCACTGCCAACCAACCTCCGGTGCCACTGCCGTCCGCTCTGGCAAAGTCAGCTGTGCTGCCATATTTACGTTCGTGAACGATGCCGACGTACGGCGAAAAAGCACGGCCAATAAGATCGTAGCTCAATCGCAATCCGGTTTCGGTTGAAACCAACCCCTTGCCGACTCCAATTTCCCGATCTTCACTAAACGCCACCGTAGCATCCAGCGATGCCGTAAGTATCCAGTAGTTGGTCAGGAGCAGCTCATATTCTGCATCCAAATCAGCCGACGTGTCGCCATCTTTGCTCACGTAAAAATTCGTGTCTATTTCAAACCACTGCGGCGCCAGACCAGCAAAACCGAGAACAGCGTAAGTTCGATCAGGACCTTCCGGGGTATCAAACCGTATCCCGGCTTTTGCATCAAAAAACTTGGATATCGGGATTTGCCCCACCAACTGGTTTTCCACCTTCTCGTAGCTCCGACCTTCAATGGCATACTCGCCGCTGCTAAGCCAACGAGCCTTGAAATTGTCGGTGCCATAGAAAAAATCAGTATCCCACACACCCAGTTCTTCATCGTCTTCGCTATAACGATATTCAAATTCTTCGAACTGCGCGCCCCACACATTTAACGGCTGCTTCCGCTCTGTGGTGTCCTGAATCCGCTCTTGAGCAGACGCCAAAACGGGAATAACACCAAGTCCCAACACCGTACTTGCAATCAAAGGCGTCCAAAACTTCATGCGTCACCTCCAATGGCATCCGAGTGCTCACCAGACCCAGCCTGGTTTGATTCCGGCCCACCCTCAACAATGATCTTGCGGAACATGCCAGCCGCCATGTGATATGACAGATGACAATGAAACGCCCATTGGCCCGGCGCATCCACTTCGGTTTCTACATAAACCGTGGTGCCTGGCTGAACGCTTACAGTGTGCTTGATCGGGTTCCATTGGCCCGCACCAACATCCAATATCGACCACATACCGTGCAGGTGCATCGGGTGTGTCATCATCGTTTCATTTACAAACTTGAAACGGACTCGTTCGCCATATTTGAGGCGAATAGGGTCTGCGTCTTCATATTTAACGTCATTGATGCTCCAGATATATCGCTCCATGTTGCCAGTGAGACGCAACTCAATTTCTCGAGTGGGCTCCCGTTCCTCATAGAGCGGCTTCTGGGCTTTCAAGTCGGCATAGGACAGGAATTTGCCTCCATTGGCTGCCGTGGGAATCAGGCCACTGCCTTGGGCATAAAAAGGATCGCTTGCCCCCCCCTCGGGCATCATCATCGAGCCATGATCCATATTCGCCATCTTCGAATGATCCATGCCGGCCATATCTTTCATAGCTGACTGGTCCATATCTTTCATAGCCGACTGGTCCATATCCTTCATAGCCGAATGGTCCATATCCTTCATGGCACCGTGATCCATGCCAGACATAGTTCCGGAACCCATCATGTCTCCCTTGCCCATGCCGCCGTGGTTCATCCCCGACATACCCGTCATCCCGCCCATGTCAGCCATGGTCAGTCGAGCTGGCTCACGCAACCCGGGAACAGCAGCTTCCATTCCCTTCTCAGTTGCAAGCGTTGCCCTGGCGTATCCGGTGCGCCCCATAGACTCGGCAAAAATTGTATAGGCTTGTTCGTCTTTAGGCCGAACAATTACATCGTAGGTTTCCGCAACACCAATCCGAAACTCGTCCACGTTAACCGGCTGTACGTTGTTTCCATCAGCCTGCACTACCGTCATGTTCAAGCCGGGAATTCGGATATCAAAATACGTCATCGCGGATGAATTGATAAAACGCAGTCGAATTCGCTCACCAGGCTCAAAAATACCGGTCCAGTTCTGCTTGGGTCCTTTACCGTTGATCAGTCCGGTAAACCCTTGGAGGTCTTCAACGTCGGCTTTCATCATCCGCATATCACCCCACGCCATACGATCCTTCACAGTATTCATCAGGCCGTTTTCAGCGGCGTCCGAGAAAAACTCACCCACGGTTTGTTGCTCGCGGTTGTAATAATCGGACATTACCTTGAGGTTGCGCATTACCCGCTCGCTGGAGTCCGGGTGTTTGTCGGTCAGTTGAACGACGTAATCCCGATCATAGCGAAACGGCTCGCGACCATCGGGCTCAATAACGATCGAACCATAGGCACCATCAGGCTCCTGAAAGCCGGAATGACTGTGAAACCAATAGGTTCCAGCCTGGGTGATTGGAAAGTTATAGGTAAATGTCTCGCCAGGTGCGATACCCGGAAAGCTGATGCCTGGCACACCGTCCTGATCGAACGGGAGAATAATCCCGTGCCAGTGGATGGATGTCGTTTCGTTCAGGTTATTGGTCACATTGATGGAAACGTTCTCACCCTCCTTGAAACGCATAACCGGGCCCGGCGATTTGCCGTTGTAGCCAATGCCCTGCTTCACAAAATCGCCGGTATCGATTTCAACTCGGTCGACCGTCAGATTATATTCACCCGCTAAGCCGATAGTCGGCAAAAGCAGGCACACAGCGCCTGCAAAAAGAGCCTTCTTCATACACAACTACTCCCAAACTACTTTGCACTATCCAAACCAAAGGTTCCGATATTTTGGCCAATGGGCGAACGTAAGACTCGCCTTAGTTGAAATTTACTTTGCCGTACATACCAGACTGATAGTGCCCTGGAACGTTGCAGGCAAACTCAATATCGCCCTTTTCGGAAAACTTCCAGATCACTTCCTTGCTCTCACCTGGCTCTAAAAGCACGCTGTTCGGATCGTCATGCTTCATGGACGTACCGTCTCCCATATCCATCTCCATCATATCGCGATTGAGCTTGCCTCCCTGAATGACTCCATGCTGGACCATCTTCATCATTTCCTTTTGATGCGACTCGTGCATAGCGGGCGTGCCAATGTTGAATTCGTGTACCAGACTGCCTTTGTTCTTGATCACAAAGCGCACCGTCTCTCCCGGCTTGACTTCGATCGCATCGGGTTCATAGTAGTTGTCGTGCATCTCGACGGTGACAGCGCGATTAGCATCGGAGGCTTTACCCGGCTCGCCATTCTTGGCGCCGTGGCCGTGCTCGTCCCCGTGAGTCCCTGCCCCAAGTGCTGCTGCTGACATTGACATAGCGAATGCTGCGATAACAAACTTTGATGAAACCATCAAATCTTCTCCTGTAAAGTAACTTACGTTTAAATCTTGGTTGGTATGCCTGACAAAATGGGCACTGTGCGAAAACATTATTACTATCGCGCATCAACCTGAATTCTTTCTGAAAATATTAATTTCTTTGTTGTTCAGGCTGATTTCAGGTGGATCGGCGACACTTTTACAGCGTATTTTGTTCAAAATAAAGGACCACAAATGAGATTACTGCTGGTAGAGGATGATCGACTGCTCGCTGAAGGACTTGCAAGCCAGCTTGAGAAAGTTGGCTTCAGCGTTGACGTGACTCGCACCGCCAAAGAGGCAATTATTTTAGGCGAACAGGAAGACTACAAAGCCGGCGTGCTGGATCTGGGGTTGCCGGACGGCAATGGCCTGGACGTGCTGAGAAGATGGCGTAAAAGTAACGCTATCTTTCCAGTACTGATCCTGACCGCAAGGGGGGATTGGCAAGATAAGGTCAACGGTCTGAAGGCAGGCGCTGACGACTATTTGGCTAAACCCTTTCAAACCGAAGAACTGATTGCCAGGCTGAACGCCATCGTGCGACGGAGCGAGGGCAGAGTTCAGTCATCGCTGAAGGCTGGGCGTTTTGAGCTTGATGAGAACCGGCAGTGCCTTAGAATCGACGATGGAACAGAGCACAGTCTGACGGGCACGGAATTCAGGTTACTGCGGTGCCTTATGGGTCGGCCTGGTTATATTTTCTCCAAAGAGCAGCTCATGGAACAGCTCTATAATCTTAACGAAGCGCCAAATGAAAATATTATCGAAGCTTATATCCGGCGCCTGAGAAAACTGGTTGGGCCGGAGACCATCACAACAAGGCGCGGTCAGGGATACCTGTTTAATGACGCTGCCTAGAAAGCCTGTATCCGTAAAGGGAGCACTCTTGCTTTTGCTGTTACCGGCGGGTATTGGCCTGATGGCCATCGCGTGGCTTGTACACGGCTTACTACTGGAAAGGATGTCCCGGGAATTTGTAGAAAACCGCCTGAAAGACGAAGTGGCCTTCCTGGAACATCATATTCGTCAAGCCGACGGCAAATTAGATATCCTTCGAACCGGTGACTACTTCGAGGAGGTATTTCATCACGCCTTCGCAATGCAGTCCCCGGCTCAAACGATCATCTCTCCGCAATCCTGGCGCCCGCTGCTGAACCCACTGCTGCAGTCTGATCAACAGGAAGGTATCGCCGTACACAATGCAAAATTACCTGGCCTGCCCTCCGACATTCTCGCTTATCGAAAATCTTTTTTTGTGAACGATACCCCTATCACGGTCATCGTTTCGGAAGATATGGGGGCACTTCAAGACAGCCAGGCAGAACTGCATGCATGGACGGCCATCGTATCAATCTTGCTGATTCTCTTGCTTGTCGGGATTATCTGGGTGGGCATTAACCTGTCAATGCGGCCTGTTGTCTCGCTCCAGGCAGCCCTCAGACGGCTGCAGAGCGGCGAAATATCACGGATAGATGCACAGGCCCCGGAAGAGTTCCGCCCCCTGGTGCAGCAACTCAATCAGCTCCTTGATTCTCTGGATCAACGACTGGAGCGCTCCCGGGAAGCACTCGCAAACCTGTCTCACAGTGTCAAAACGCCCATTGCCGCGGTCAGGCAGGTGCTCGAAGATACCAGCCGCTCTCTGGACAACACGCTTAGACACGAGATGGGATCGCGTTTGAGCGATATCGACAGGCAGTTGGAAGCCGAAATGCGGCGCAGCCGGTTCGCCGGGCCACAGCTGGGCAAGAGCGCATGCCCGGCGAAACAGGCCCGTGATCTTCTGTGGATGCTGGGGCGGCTTCATCCGGAAAAGTCATTTGAACTGTCAACGTCACTCACCGACGAATCTCGCTGGCCTATTGAGGAGCACGACCTGAACGAAATACTGGGAAACTTGCTCGATAACGCCGGCAAATGGTCCGCAGAATGCGTTGAGCTTTCCTTGGAACACATTAATGGCGCGTTGCAGATTATCGTAACGGACGACGGGCTCGGAGTTGCGGAAGGTGAAAGAATTCACTTGGGCCAGAGAGGGCGGCGACTGGATGAACAAACGCCGGGGCATGGGCTGGGTCTTGCGATCGTCCGCGAAATAGTCGCGCGGTATGGAGGCCAGGTTTTCTTTGCGAAGGGGTTAAAAGGAGGTTTGAAAGTACTGATCGAAATAGCCCTGTGACTAAGCCTGACAAGATCCACCCGTGGATGGCAATCCGTGTCAGGCCACCCAGACGGCTGAAAGCTACTTGAGCGCGCGCTCCACAGCGTTCAGAAAACCTGTCATATCAACCACCTGCTCCGAATCCGGGTCGACGGTCTTGCTCTTGAGGTCTGCGGTCACGATACCTTTGTCGACGGTGTCAGTCAGCGCCGATTTAAGATTGACTGCGTATTCCGTCAGGGGCGCGTTGCCTTCGCGCTCACCCAAGGTTTCCAAGGCGTTAGCGAGTGCAAAGATCAGAGCGGAGGGATTGAAGTGGGCGTCGCGGCCGTCGCTTTCCAGATACTTCAGGTAGAGGTCATGGGCGGTGCCGTGGGGCGCTTCAAAGAGCATGGTACCGTCTTTGCTCTCGATGATAGAGCTGGCAGTGGCCAGGCTACCGCCGAGCGCAGCGGAGATGTCCGAGAAAATATCGCCGTCCAGATTCTGGGAGGGATAGAGGGCATTTCTCGG
>NZ_DRGY01000086.1 GCF_011049865.1 Marinobacter antarcticus
CGATTCCCGACGCGAGGAAAGATATTGGCGACTACCTGATGGACTACTACAACCGGCAGCGTCCCCATACATTCAATGACGGCATGCCACCTGTGGTCGCCGAAGAAAAACTTAAAATACTGTCCGGGATTAGTTGACCACTACACTTGGAAGCCTAGGACAGGCGCTCTCGGGTCTACGGACCTTTATAAATAAAGAATAGTCAGTCAGGCGCCAAAAGGTAAGTGAGCACCAACACAACGATAGGAGATTTCTCGATGTCGATACTGATCACGGGTGCCAATCGTGGCATAGGAAGCGCCTTGGCCAAGGAGTGGCAAAACGCAGGGGAAAACGTCATTCGCACGGCCCGAAACGCACCGGGCATGGAGGCGCTCGACGTTGCCGACCCGTCAAGCATTGAACAGCTCGCGAAGCGTCTGGAAGGAACGCCGATCGCTACGCTTGTCTGCAATGCCGGCGTCTCTGTGGACAAGTTCGATGAGTTGGAAACAGGGTACGCACCAGAACTCTGGGCACAGTCGTTTGCGGTCAATGTGACCGGTGTTTTTCTGGTCGTTCAGGCGCTGCTGCCCAATCTGCGGGCCAACAGAGACGCAGGCGGAGCCTCGAAAATCGCCATTATTGCCAGCAAGATGGGATCACAGAACTCATCCGCCGGTAACCGGTTTATTTATCGCGCATCCAAAGCGGCGGCGATAAATCTCGGGCGTAACCTGGCGGCAAATCTTGAAAGCGAGGGCATTTCCGTGGGCATATATCACCCGGGTTGGGTGGCAACCGACATGGGTGGCAACGCAGCCGACCTGACACTCGACGAAGCCACGCCGGGTTTACGCCAACAGATTGATACGCTGACAATATCCGACACCGGGTGCTTTAAATCCTGGGACGGGACCGATTGTGAGCTGTGAGAAACGAATCTGTTGTCGCCAGATTATTCGGCACCGTGCCGTAACTTCTCAAGCAAAAACGCCTGCATAGCCTGCGCAGCCGGAGCGAGTGTCCGATTGATGGTTTTCACCAGACCAATCCGCCGCACCACCTCAGGATCGTGCAGTGGAACAAAGCACAAGTTTGCGTTGGTTTCCGGAAAGGCGAGTCTTGGCAGAGTTGTAATGCCGGCACCGGCTTCCAACATGGCGATTAACGAGATCATGTTGGATATATAGAAGGCACTGTTTTCAACCAGCTGGGCCGCAGCAGTGCTCATCAGTAGCCTGGAGGTGCCGTTGCGGATCAACTTTTCGCCCTGCAAACTTTGCCAACCCAACGTCTCACAGGACGCGAGAATATGATCCCGGCGACACACAACGCCGATTTTATCCTCAAACAGGTGCGCGTATTCGAGGTCCTCATTGGTTTGCCAAATGCTGGTAATGCCCAGATCCACTTCTCCTTGCGCCACCATTTGGCACACGTAGTGGGCATTTTCATCGTGCAGGCTGATGTTGATGTCCGGAAAACGCGCAATGAATTCTGCCAGCAACGCGGGCATGATGCGGCTGGCCACTGACGGCACCGTGGCTATATGTACGTGCCCCTGAGTGCCGTCTGCATGATTGATAACATCGTTGGCCATTCGATCATGCTGACCAACAAGATCACGAAACCTGGGAACGCAATATTCACCGAAAGGCGTGAGCCTGTTTTTTGAGCCGCGCTCAAACAGGTTCTGCCCCAAGCGCTGCTCCAACTCGCGCACGGCCATGGAAAGCGCTGGCTGTGTTCTGTGCAATCGTCGGGCGGCACTATGAAAACTGCCCTCCTCAACAACCATGATGACGTACCGCAATTGCTGGATTTTCAGGTCTGAGATCATACTGCCACCTAATAATTAATACTTATCGTTTAATATTTATTATTGATTATTCTTATTATGCCACCTTCGTTACCATGACTGCATCGTAATAAGGAGGCATTCATGACCAATTCTCACCCGCTTTATATCAACGGCCAATGGGTAACCGGCGCCGCCAGTATCCCCAACATTAATCCATCGGACCTCAGTGATGTTATTGGGGAGTACGATCAGGCCAGCGCTCAGCAAACCCGCGATGCCATCAGCGCCGCGCAAAGCGGCTTTGCACAGTGGAGCAAAAGCGGTCTTGAGCAACGCTACAAGGTTCTGATGGCCATTGGCGACCAGTTGATCGCACGCCAGGAAGAGCTGGGTGAGCTGCTGTCCCGCGAAGAGGGAAAACCTCTGGCAGAGGGGAAAGGTGAGATTTATCGTTCCGGCCAGTTTTTTCACTATTACGCGGCGGAAGTACTGCGCCAGATTGACGAACGTGCCGACTCGGTTCGACCAGGCGTGGAAATAGACATCCGACGTGAACCCTTGGGGGTCGTTGGCGTGATCAGCCCCTGGAACTTCCCGTTGGCCACCGCCGTGTGGAAGATTGCGCCCGCGCTCGCCTTCGGCAACGCCGTGGTGTTCAAGCCCGCCAACCTCGTACCCGCAAGCGCATGGGCGCTGGCTGAGATTATCAGCAAGCAGGACCTGCCTGCTGGCACGTTCAACTTGGTGATGGGCTCTGGCGGCGAGACCGGTGAAGCCCTGATCAACAGCCCCGATATACAGGCTATTACCTTTACGGGTTCTCTTGAAGTGGGCCGCCGGGTTGCCGCGGCCACCGTGGGCAATCTGGTTAAATGCCAGCTTGAAATGGGCTCCAAGAATGCGCTGATCGTACTCGACGATGCTGACATCGACCTCGCCGTAGAGTCTGCGTTCAACGGTGCCTATTCCGGCAGCGGGCAGAAATGCACGGCTTCGTCACGCCTGATTGTGACCGATGCGGTTCACGATGAATTCGTTGCCAAACTGACAGCACGGCTTGAGCTGGCTAAGGTTGGCCACGCGCTCGAAGAAGGCGTGCAGATTGGCCCGATTGCCGACAAACGCCAACTGGATTCCAACATGGCCTGGATTGAACGCGCCAAAGCAGACGGCGCTACCCTGGCATTCGGTGGCGCTCGTGTTGAAGCCAAAACCGAAGGCTACTACATGACCCCGGCGCTGTTCACCGACACCACAAACGCCATGGCGATTAACCGTGACGAGGTGTTTGGTCCCATCGCCTGCGTGATCCGCGTTGCCGATTACGAAACCGCCCTGGCCACGCTCAACGATACCCAGTACGGACTTACCGCCGGCATTATTACCAACTCTCTGAAGCTCGCCTCCGATTTCAAAGCGCGGGCGCAAACCGGTTGCGTGATGGTCAACCTGCCAACCGCCGGAACCGACTACCACGTGCCTTTCGGTGGTCGTAAAAATTCGAGTTTTGGCCCCCGTGAGCAAGGCCAGTACGCCCGCGAATTCTATACCATTGTGAAAACCTGCTACGTGCGGGCCTGATGTGAGGACGAACTCCATGCTAACCATTGATGGACTTCAGTATTCCAACTGGTCCCGTGAAATTTTTGAGCAGATGCGCGCCGGTGGCGTCTCCGCCGTGCACGCCACACTGGTGTATCACGAGAACACCCGCGAAACCCTGTCGCGCTTTGGCGACTGGAACCGGCGTTTTGAGCAACACAGCGACCTGATCATGCCGGTCTATGAAGCCGCAGACATTACCCGTGCCCATGAAAGCGGTCGCGTGGGAGTGTTTTTCGGTGCACAGAATTGCTCGCCCATCGAAGACGACATTGACATGATTGCCGTCATGCGCCGCCTCGGCCTGATGATCATGCAGCTGACGTATAACAACCAGAGCCTGTTGGCGACCGGTTGTTATGAAGCGGAAGACAACGGTATTACCCGGTTTGGCCGACAGGCTATCGAGGAGATGAACCGTGTCGGCATGATCATCGACATGTCACACAGCTCGGAAAGATCAACGCTGGATGCCATTGAACTATCGAGCCGGCCCGTCATCATTTCTCACGCCAATCCGTCATCTTTCCACCCGGCGAAACGCAACAAGTCCAACGCGGTGCTCAAAGCCATTGCCGCAAGCGGTGGGTTGTTGGGCTTCTCTGTCTATCCGTTCCATCTCAAGGATGGGCCAGACTGCACGCTGGAAAGCTTCTGCAACATGGTCGCCGATACGGCCGACCTGATGGGCATCAATCACATTGGTATTGGAACTGATTTGTGTCAAGGTCAGCCGCCCTCCGTGCTGGAGTGGATGCGAAACGGTCGATGGTCGAAGCAAATGGACTATGGCGAAGGCAATAAAAACAATGCCGGCTGGCCCGAACCACTTACGTGGTTTCAGGACAATCGCGACTTCCCCGCGATTATTGAAGGACTTCGGAAAAAAGGATTTTCCGAGGCAGAGGTAGAGAAAATCATGGGCCTTAACTGGCTGAATCAACTGGAAAGAGGCACGCAAACACTCAGCTGAACCGGCCCGGCGACATAACTGACGTTGCAAGGCATCGGTTGAAAACAAAAGTGCCCCAACTCAAAGGTAAGCGTTATGAAGAATAACAACCTCAAGTCAGGCGGAGACTATTCCCTCGCCCAACTTGGTGATCCGGTGGTGCTCACGCTCAGCGTTGGCTTCGTCGTGCTGTTCGTCGGCTTTTCGCTGTTCGATCTCAAAGGCGTTGCCGACCTGATTGGCAGCGGTTTTGCCTGGACTGCCAAAGTCTTTGGGACCTATTTCCAGATGTTACTTTTGGCAACGTTCTTCATCGCCATAGGGCTGGCTTGCACGCCTGCTGCAAAAGCTAAAATAGGCAATCTGGACGAGCCTGAAATGAGCACGTTCCGCTGGATGTCCATCATCCTGTGCACGCTTCTGGCGGGAGGCGGGGTGTTTTTTGCCGCCGGCGAACCCATTTATCACTTTGTTGTGACCCCTCCCGCATTTTCCTCGGAACCTGGCACCGCAGAAGCCGTTTCCAATGCCATGGCACAGTCATTCATGCACTGGGGCTTTCTGGCCTGGGCCGTTCTGGGCACTTTAACCGCCATTGTTCTGGCGCATGCCCACTATGTGCAAGGCAAACCACTGCAACCCAGAACACTGCTTTACCCGGTATTCGGTGAGCGCATTATGAGTGGCTGGCTGGGCAGTGTTGTAGACGCCTGCTGTGTTATCGCGATTGTTGCCGGCACCGTAGGCCCGATCGGCTTTCTGGCCACCCAGATGAGCTTCGGGCTGAGTGAACTGTTCGGCCTGACGGACGGGCTGGCTACACAGATGGTTATTCTGGTCGTGCTGGCCATCATTTATGTTTCATCTGCGGTTAGCGGGATTCATCGTGGCATTCAGCTTTTAAGTCGGTTGAACGTTTTCCTGGCGTTGGCTGTTGCGGCCATCATTCTCGTTTTCGGCCCAACTCTGTACCTGGTCAACACCTACGTCCAAAGCATGGGGGAGTATGTTTCCTCATTCATAACCATGGCAACGATGACCGCTGACACGGCTCCGGCCTGGTGGATGCAGTGGTGGACCGTGTTCTTCTTTGCCTGGTTCATAGGTTATGCACCGCTGATGGCCATTTTTGTAGCGCGCATCTCACGCGGCAGAACCATCCGGGAGATGATTCTGGCCGTTGCGGTTATGGCGCCTATTGCAACCACTGTGTGGTTCACTCTGCTGGGCGGCTCAGGGGTTTACTATCAGATGACAGGCGCGATCGATCTGACCGAAGCTCTGAACAACTTTCGCTTCGACGTGGCCACCCTTACGGTTGCCCAGGCACTTCCTGGCGGTGGATTCATGGCCCTGGCCATTCTGGTGCTGACAACGATTTTTGTGGCAACAACCGGCGACTCCATGAGCTACTCCATCGCCGTTGTAAGCTCTGGCCATGACGAGCCAAACACCTTTGTAAGAGCGTTCTGGGGTATTGCGATGGCCGGTACGGCTGGCATTCTTCTGTATATGGGCGCCGGGCAAATCGGTGTGCTGCAGCAGTTCATCGTGATAACGGCAATCCCGGTTTCACTGATTATTCTGCCCTCACTCTGGCTTGGCCCAAAAGCAGCCTACGCCATGGCGCGAGAGCAAAAGCTTATATCCTAGTAGCGTTAAATAGCAGGCTTGAACAGTACTTGAAATAGCAGCCTTCAACGGCAAGGGTGACATCATGTTTTCAGCGATTTCTGCATCCGCACTGAACAACCTGCGTCCCGCCAGCGAGGTGATGAAGCTGGAGCGACTTGGCAGCATGTTTGCCAGCAGGCTCAGCTTTGTAAGATCGCTGATGCGAAAGATGATCACAGAACAATGGCAGATCAGGAACACGGTGTTTGATCTGGATTCGGCGGGCCACGGCCTGGCGGTCTACCGGATTACAACACCGGCCAACTGCTACCACTGTGTGATTTTTTCCCGGGATCTGGCGCCGGAACTGCGCTCAGACCGGGTGATCGCGGAAGCCTGGGATGTCACTTTTGCCTTGGTAGAAGGCGAAGTAGAAGACTCTTTGCTGGAGCAGATGGCCGCCAACGTGCCATTACAAGAGGCCGGGCGGCAACATCCGCGGGTTCTCGTGCTTTCACGGGCCAACAAAAGCCTGCGCAACTTCAGTCAGTTTGCAGCCGCCCTGGCGGCTGGCCAGCAGCCTGATCCGGCCTGGCTGACAGCCGTAGGCTACCTTTACAGAACCACGGCGGTTTACGGCAACGGCAAGTTCGGCATGGCCGACTTTGCGCGGCTTGAGCGCAATTCGGACTTTAATCGCCCGTTTGCCGTTCAGATGCTGGCTGTCTACGTGCTGCGTCAGTTTTCGATTGACCAACTTAACTATCTTGCAAAGGTAAAATCGCCAGAACAAGCCGTTCCCTTGCACCCGGAGCTGCAACGCTATCTGGGCGTTGGTAATTCGACCGGTCTGGGCATGGCCCCCTTTCTGATTAACCATCCACAACTGATTCAGCAGTGGGTCTACGGCCGGGAACGTGCGCTCGCCAGCGCCCGTAAGGAGCCCGCCAACGCCCGGACTCATTCCAAGCTGCGTGAATTGATGGCCCGCGCCCTCAAACACCTACAGCAGACCCGAACAGAGGATAAAGACCAGACCCTCCGCAATCAGGAAACAATCGGCTCCGTGGCGGAAGTCGTAAACTGGCTGGACCGCACTGCCGCCCACCCCACGCTTTACGAAGAACTTATAAGCTGGGCCAGGGAACATTGTTCCCTGGAAGCCCAGGAACTCATCAATACGATGCTCATAGAACTTTACCCGGAATTGCTGGACGGCCTTGAAGACGAGCTCGGGTGCCGGGAATCCATGGAATTACAGCCTGACATGAAAGCCCGCCAACTGAGAGACCTGATTACCGATAAGTTCGGTTGGGCTCTGAGTTATCGCGAAAACTGCCCGGAAGACAACTACTGGTTCTGGTACCGGTCTGCGGAGAAAGAAGAGCCCAGGTTGGGTATCCGCGCTAACGAATCAGGTGCGGAGAAAGAAGCAGCTCTGGCCATAGGCCCACGCATCAGTCGTTGTCACGCTAAACTTGAGAGTTTTCTGGAACGCAGTCCGAGCGCCATGGTGGTGGAATTTCTTATGGCCCATCCGGAGCAGAAAGAGTGTGTGCGCCGCATTCAGACTCTCGGTGAAACACCTTACGGGGAAATCCGCGCCAACCTCTGGCACCGGGACATGAAGCCGATGCATTTGCTGAGAACCAAGCTGTCGTTTTTCGGCGCCAGCCGGTTTGATCCCAAATCCGACCGCTGGGTGCGCATCACCCTGTTTCAGGGCGCACCTCTGGCTTTCGAACTGAACAGCCCCCAACGTTCGCCGGAACAGCTGGATGACTGGGGTTTTCCGTTGGAACCTCATCTCGATTCCGGCGAAATCGGGGAAACCTCACAGGGTGAAGCACCGTGAAAGTCTCATTCAATGAATTGCAGGAGCTTTCCCGCAAAGCGTTCAGCGGCATTGGCTTTGATGACGGCGATGCCAATGATGCAGCCGACGTTGTCGCCTGGATGGAAGCGCACGGTTTAGGGGGCATTGCAGCGCTAAAAAAAGGCCTGGATTTTCTGCTTACCGAGGACAAAACCCAGCCACCTGAACTGGTCTACCAGGACGCGGATTTATGCGTTGTGGATGCCCACCATAAAACGGTTCTGGGCCACGCCAGTCTGGCCATTGAAATGGGCTACGCGAAATGCCGGGCCCGGGGGCTTTCAGTGACCAAAATTCGTCACTGTCATAATCGCATGTTGATTGTGGGCTATCTCTCACGCATCGCCCGGCGCGACATGAGCGTAACCGCGTTTTGGCGCAATTCCCATGAGCCGCTGACGGAAATCCTGGTAAGTTTTAAATCCGGTGATGCCGAACCAGAAATCTGCATGTACAGCTTGCCCGCAACACCGGACGACACAGAACCCAACGATGGGATAACGCTGGTGATGGTAAACCATGTGAACCTGTTGCCCGATCTGAAACCCGACGCCCCTCTGAACGACCTTTTACGGCAAGACCGACACGCCATGGCAAGCTGGCATGAGCGCTCGTTGGTTGAAGGTATTGATGTCGATACTGATCTTTGGGGACGCCTCAAAATTCTGGCCACACGAATGCTGGTAGCAGCTTCCGATGACTCACGGCAAGGTGCCGGAGCAGGAACAAACGATAACGACTGAGGACACACCCATGAATCCGTATCCGGTTAGTACAAACTTGCCTGCGTCCAAATCGCCTCTGGCGTGGGCAACGGTAGGCAATGGCGTTCTTTTTACCGCCCAGATCCCCATTGATGCCGAGGGCAACGTTGTAAACGGCGGTATCGAGCCCCAGATCACTCAAACCCTCAGCAACCTGAAACACACCCTCGAAAGCGCCGGTAGTCGCGTGTCTGATCTCACCCAGGTCGTCATTTACGTGACGGCGCGTGAACATCTTGCTACCGTTAATCGCGTATACGCAGATTTCGTATCAGAACCCTTCCCCAATCGGGCCGCCATTATCGTGTCCGGATTTGCCCGTGAAGAAATGCTGGTAGAAATTCTCGCTTATGCCGTTGTACCCTAGGCTACACTCTTTTATCTGCATCAATGCTTCGGCTGTATTTGGAAGGATCCCGCGTTATGTCCAGCAAAGCCAAGCAATCCCAAAAACTGCTGTTGTTCACATTGTCGGGCACTCGGCTGTTTGGGATTGGCACCCTGAAAATTCGGGAAATATTGCCTTTCAAACCGCTCACAAGGCTACCCCATAGCCACAGTGCAGTGGTGGGAACCACCAGCTTTCGCGGGTCCACCGTGCCGGTGATTGATATGGCGAGGGCTGTTGGCTATCCGGCATTAACACCCGATGAATGGAAAACATCGTCAATCCTCATCACCGATGTTCAACGCCAGCAAACCGGCTTTCTGGTGCGCGGCGTACAGAAGATCATCGAAGCAGACTGGAAGAAGGTAAAAGCGCCACCCACTGCCTTGGGAGACAGGGCGTTTATAATCGGTTTGCTAGACGTGGAAGGCGATATTATCCAGCTATTGGATGTCGAGTTGTTACTGGCGAATGTATACCCGGATTCGCTGGATTCCAGTGAGGTTGCCCTCACGGATGTGCAGACCGAAACCCTGAAAGCCCTCAACATTCTGCTGGTAGACGACTCTCGCGTTGCGCGCAAGCAGTTGTGCGACGTACTGGACACAAAGAATATCGCCTATCAGGTCACCACCAACGGTGATGAGGCTCTCCAGGTTCTTATAAAAGACAACGAGCTGGGGCGCCCTGTTGATATTCTGGTGAGTGATATTGAGATGCCCGGACTGGACGGTTACGAGCTGACATTCGATGTACGCGACAGCGGCACTCTGAAACAACCGTACATCATTCTACACACCTCCCTGAACAGTGAGATGAGCCTGAGCTACGCCAAACAGGTAGGCGCCGACGAAGCACTGACTAAATTTGATGCCACCGAACTTTTGCACGCCATGCTAAGGGGCGCGAACCGGCCTGAATAATCGGGCCGGGGCACGCCATCTGCGCCATCACATTACTCGGCCGGTGGCGGCTCTGCCTGTAGCTCTTTAGCCGGGACGCGACTTTCTCCCCAGCTTCGATACACCCGATCCATTACCCGCTGCAGCTCTTCCTCACCCACTTCCGCAGGCTCACCACGCTCAAGCGGATCAAAGTGGAATATATACAGCCGGGAGGTGAACTGCTCGAAGGGCAAAGACGCCTCACCGAACCTTTCCCCACAGCCCTCTGTGCTAACGTGCACATCATCGCCCCAACTCTGGCCGCTGTCGTTGTTCGGGTTGTAGAAATACACCCGCATATTGCCTTCTGGGTCCAGGACCACCCGGAGCACCGTAATCGCGTGCCAGCCAATAAACCGCGCGGCCCTGTCGGTTACGGCAATGCCAGCGGGCTGAGGGTGTATAAGCGGCTGATTGCCGTTGTAATAGGGATGATAGCTGGCGTAGAAATGCCGGATAAAGCCTTCAAGATCAGCCAGATTGCCGGTCGCCACGTCTACATTGATGGCAAAACCCCGACCTGCCGACCAACCGTGGAATTCCGGGTTCACCCAGCGGTGCGGGTCGCCTTCGCGCCCGATACACATGCGCCCCATCTCGCCGTATATCCGATCAAGGTGCGGCACCACAACCAGTGACACCGGATCAAGATCAAGGGTTACCTCTGAAGCCACGCCGCCCTGGCTGTGCGCCGAGGAAACCGGCTGACCTTCAAAATGCATGATGATTTCATTGTCTCGGGCAGCCCAGGCCACCATCTGCAATAGATAATCCGGGTCGTTATACGCCCACATGGACAACGCCCTGGCAGACTGACAGGTCGGGTTGTTTCCCTGGCCAACACCCAACGGTTGCCCCAGCATGCTCAGCACGCCCTGAATCAACCAGGCGCCGGCCTGAGGCTGGTAGCCATAGGCAAGCTGCAAGCGCTCACGCGCCTGCGGGCACAGGTTCAACCGGGCTTGACGCCAGAGTGCGGGTGCAACGGGGGGTTGATAAAGAATGCCGCGCTCCAGCAAGAGCGCCAGGCCATAAAGGCCTTGAGCCGTTTCAGGAAAGATACCCTCCGTGATCAGAGTGTATACCAACTCCCGGTAACACATCAGGCAATCACGGCCGGTGCTGGAGAGCCCTAACGCTTCGCTTAGAAGATTATCCTGGCCATCTTCCAATATGAAACGCACGAAGCACGCATGATAGGGCGACACCAGACCGGTGTCGTGCATAGAGCGTGCAAACCCGGTGGCCTCATTTTGCAGCGTTTGAGAATCCATTGATTCCAGACGCTGCTGGTAAACCACCGTACCCGGATCTTCACTGCTGCCGCGCGTGGGGCCATAAAGACTGGAAATCAGCCTGTCCGCGCCGCGCCCTGCACTGCCCAGATCGGCATCCGGTTCCGCTCTGCAAATGGCAATCTGGGTGATCATCTTGCGCGCATCGCCTACCTGAATTGGCCGCTGCTGCAAGATGCGCCAGATTTCTTCAATCAGGCTGTCGATCACATGCTCATAGCCAATATGCTCGGCCACGTGTTGCACCACATGCTGGCTGACCATTGCCAACCGGCCCTGTTCACGCTCGGCTTCGCCGGTCATGCCGAACAACAAGCCCAGGTTGATCGCAAGAACCTGAGTCAGATAATGGCGCGCCTGCTCTGCAGACATCGAGGGATGCAGATAGGCCCCGCGAGCAATCGCCAACAGGCGAAGTTCGCTGAGCGCTTCAACAACCACAGTGTCTGCATTCGTGCTTTGCAGCGAATACACGGTTAACGCCGGCAGCAATATGGTGGGCTCTGCCCAGTCTGTACCGGCAAAAACACCGGCCAGTTCCAGGCGTTCAGCCCGCGCCTCAACCACTGCGCAACCTCCCGGTTGCATCAATATGCGGCGGACCAGATCAAACAAGCCAGGAAGCTTGCCAAGCTTGGCAAACGACCGGCTTTCTTCCAGAACCTGAATTGAACCATCCAGCTTTTGCGCCAGCCTGTCCAGATTCACCGCCGGAACTGCATTGCCCGATTGGTTATCGTTCAAACGACGTTCCTCAGGGCCTGCATCAAGCCCCATAGTTGTTAATGCATCGCCCGATTATACATAGAAATCCAGATCTTCCTGATGTTTCAGGAGATCGCGAATCACATAAGGATCCTCACCAAAGAAGTACACTAGCCCCCAGTGCGTGCCGAATGCTGTGCGCTTGGTCACGGTTTCTTCAAGCGGCGGCGTCAGCTCATGAGATTCAAAGTAATCATGATTTTCGGTTTCCTCAGGAATCTCCAGCTTGCTGACCACCCGGCGCCTTGGATACACACCAAAGCAGCCTGCATAGCCCTTCGCATCCACCACTTCTTTCGGGAAGAAGGCCTTCATTTCTTCTGCTGTCGTTTTGGGGTCAAACGAGAGAATCAGGCCCTGATATGCGTTGAAACCATAAGCCTTTTCAAGCAGTTCAAACACTTTGAACCCCGGTGGCCGATAAGCCACTTCGCCAAAGTACATGGTGCTGTCGCTGGTCACGAAATATTCCGGGTGAATAAAACCGAAATCGATATCAAATGCTTTGATCAGCTTTTCAATTTCGCCTCGAATCTGGTCCCGGTACTTTTCAAGATCTGGCGTCGCGGGCACAAAAACAGAGTACCCCAGCGTGACGTATTCGGAGATGTTCAGGAAGGCAATCTTGCCGTTATGAACCCAGGCTTCGACCGCGAATTCCCAGCCATCAAGGTGAGATTCCATGAGCACAGGAAATTCTTCATCCGGGATGGAATCCACTTCATCCGGTGTACGGATTACTCTGTGGCCAAGACAACCGGCTTTATCAAATGCTTTCAGATGAATCGGGTCGTTGGGGTCGCCGTCAAGCTTGAGCAGCGTCTGGTTAACACGCTTCAGAAAGCGGATTACATCGCCCTTGTCGTGGGCCTCTTCAAAAATACCGACACGAATACCACCGAGCTGTGCACGACGCTTCATCAGTGCCTTGTCACGCAGCAACATGGCCTGACCAAACAGCCGCGGCTTATCCATCAGTACCGAGTTGATCGCGCCCGCCCACTCAACGGTTTCTTCAAACAGCGGGATAGACACATCCACCCCCATGTCTTTCAGTGTCTGGGCAATTTCGACAGAGCGATCGTTGAGCCGCTCAAAGTTCCAGGGCACATAGGGAATATTGTGTTCTTCGCAGTAGGGCTCGGCCCAGTCAGGTGCCACAACCACGTAACGGCGATCGAATTTGTCAGCCGCTTCGATGGCGTTCAGGCTCCAGCCGAGAAGTGCAATATACCCCTTGTCAGGATTGTATTTTTGCTCGCTCATAGGCTATCTCCATCCGTAAAATTATCCAACAACCCTACGCCGATACGAGAGAATCGCAAATTTCATTGCGCCACAAAACACAAAAAACACTGTAAACACGGGTGCTTGAACCCATGTTTACAGTGACTCAATACTGCCTGAGAGGTCATCACTCAAAACCCGTGAGACTGACCTGAAACGATCACCTCAATTGCAGGGTAGAGAGCGTTCTTTCCCGTACTTTGCGAAGCAACGCCCCGTCGTTCACCAGCGACTGGCCGTAGGATGGCACCAACACTTTCATGCGCTCCTGCCACTCGTCCGTTTTGATTTTCTCCGGGAAGCAACGCTCAATCACACTGATCATTGCATTGGCGGCCGTAGAAGCACCCGGTGAGGCGCCCAGCAGCGCCGCCAGCGTACCGTCTTTTGAGGACACAATTTCCGTGCCGAATTCCAGCTTGCCACCGCCGCTTTCCGCCTGTTTGATAATCTGAACGCGCTGACCGGCCGTGCGCAGTTCCCAGTTTTCCTCTTCCGCTTCCGGAAAAAAGTTCCGCAGCGCTTCAACACGATCGCTGTGAGACTGGAACACTTCGCCAATCAGATAGCGGGTGAGGTCCATATTGCTCTTGCTCACCGACAACATCGGTTTAAGGTTGGTCGTTCGCACCGAACCGAACAGATCAAACAGAGAGCCTTGTTTAAGAAACCGCGTGGTAAAACCGGCAAACGGACCAAACAACAGGGCCGGTTCGCCGTTGATGATACGGGTATCCAGATGCGGCACCGACATAGGCGGCGCCCCAATCGCGGCCTTACCGTACACCTTGGAATGATGCCGCTCTACTACGTTGGGTTTGCGGCACACCAACCACTGCCCACTCACGGGGAAGCCACCGTAGCCGCGGGCTTCATCCACGCCGGATTTCTGCAGCAGCGGCAAGGCTCCGCCGCCGGCGCCCAGAAACACAAAGCCGGTTTCCAGCTTGGTGACTTCGCCGGTATGCTGGTCTTTAATCCGAACTTTCCAACGGCCGTTATCGCGCTGATCTATGTAGTGCACCGAGCTTCCAAGCATCAGATCAAAGTTAGGCTGGTTTTGCAGGTATTCAACCATGTTTCGGGTCAGCGAGCCAAAATCCACATCCGAGCCGTGGCGTATACGGGTCGCAGCAACGCGCTGCATGGGGTCCCTACCCTGAACAATCAGGGGCATCCAGTCTTCCAGATCCCTCGATGACTCGGTGTATTCCATCTCGCTGAACAGGTGATGGGCACTCATGCGCTCATAGCGACGCTTAAGGAAAGCCACATCTTTTTCGCCCCACACAAAACTCTGGTGCGGCGTGCGGTTAATGAATTTTGACGGTTCAGGCAACATGCCCTGCTCTACCAGGTACGACCAGAACTGCAGCGAAACCTCGAACTGAGCGTTGATCTGCAGAGCGCGTTCGATTTTCACATCGCCGTCTTCTGTCTCGGGCGTGTAATTCAGCTCGCAATACCCTGCGTGCCCGGTACCTGCGTTGTTCCATCCGTCAGTGCTCTCATGGGCAACTTGATCCAGTCGCTCCAACATGACGATTTTCATGGACGGATCCAATTGCCTTAACATCATGCCAAGAGTGGCGCTCATGACACCACCGCCGACCAGCACTACGTCTGCCTGTTTAACATCCATTGGTTATTCACCCTAGCTAGATTGAACCTTTCGCCCCTCCACGATCAGCAGAGAGGGGTGTCGGATGCCGGCGCGCCTCGGGGTATAAAGGGCGTGGCCGCGTGCGTCCGTTTTGTATGTGCGCGCAATTATCCTGAATTTTTCAGAAATAATAAATTACGATTATGAATCGTCAGAAATCTGTGTGCGGGCTGCGCTTTCGTCTAAAGAGTTTAACGGTTGTATCCTCAGCATACGAACAGTGGTTTGCAAGGGGCTAAACTTAGCCGTGCATATGCGGTATCTTGCACACCTTCCTGGCACTTATACTCTTGGCCACAGGGCTTCCAGGCTCCGATTTTTTAAAGATGCTACGTAACCGAGGCTGATCTATGGGAATGGCTATTGGCGCAATTATCGCCGGCCTTGTATTGCTGGTATGGAGCGCAGACAAGTTTGTAGAAGGCGCTGCAGCAACCGCAAAACATTTGGGCATGCCCTCGCTGCTCATCGGCATGGTGATAATCGGGTTCGGTACCTCGGCACCGGAACTGGCCGTTTCGGTTATGGCGGCCGCCGACGGGAATCCCGGGCTTGCACTGGGCAACGGTTATGGCTCAAACATTACCAACATTGCGCTGATTGTAGGCCTTACGGCTGTGATCGCGCCTATTGCCGTCCATTCCCAAGTGCTTCGCAAAGAACTTCCATTGCTGATCGTACTGACCCTGATCGCCGGGGCGCAATTGCTGGACGGCGAGATTTCCCGGCTTGATGGCTGGGTGCTTCTGGCAGTGTTTGCGGTGGTCATGGGCTGGTCGATATTTCAGGGTATGCGGGGCAAACCAGACGCATCGGCAGGCGAAATCGATGCCCAGATGGACAGCGAGTTGATGGCGATGAAAACCGCCATCCTATGGCTCATCATTGGCCTTATTCTGCTTATCGTCAGTTCTCGCTTGCTGGTCTGGGGCGCCGTAACCATTGCTCAAAGTCTTGGCGTCAGTGATCTGGTGATCGGTCTCACCATCGTAGCGATTGGCACGTCGCTGCCAGAACTGGCCTCTGCCCTGGCCGCCGTCAGAAAAAACGAGCACGACCTGATCCTCGGCAATATCCTCGGCTCGGGAATCTTCAATACACTTGCCGTTGTGGGTTTGGCCGCCGTTATCAAACCGATGGCCGTAGCCCCCGAAGTGCTTTACCGAGACTGGGCACTGATGCTGGCATTGACGATTGGACTGCTGATTATGGGCTTGGGAATCACCAGGGGGCGAAAGGTTATCAGCCGTTTTGATGGCTCAGTGCTGCTGCTGGTTTACGTCGCCTATACAGGCTATCTGTTTTCAACGGTTGTCGCCGCTACCGCAAGCTGAAACCAAACCCTGAACCTCGTCACGGGGTCCGCAGTCGGGCTCGTGTTTCAGCGCGGCATAGTGCTGTTCCTTAACTGTTTTCCTGGAAGTCCAAGGCAACAGAATTCAGGCAATAGCGCTGATCGGTCGGGGGCGGCCCGTCTGGAAACACATGCCCAAGATGGCTTTCACAGCGGATGCAGCGCACTTCTGTTCGGGCCATGCCCATGCTTGTGTCTTCAATGTAGCGAATGTGCTCTTTGTCGAACGGCTGGAAAAAACTCGGCCAGCCGGTGCCTGAATCAAATTTTGCGTCTGAACTGAACAGTGGAAGATCACAAAGCCGGCAGTGATAAACACCCGACAACTTGTTGTCCAGTAGCGTGCCACAGAACGGATGCTCCGTTCCGTGATCCAGCAATACCTGACGCTCTTCCGGTGTCAGGCCGGCCGCTTTTTCTTCTATCTGCGCCTCAGACAGAGGCGTCAGATCATAATTTGCAACAGAACTGTTCATCGTGCGTCTCCTTAGGCCAGGTTGTCCCCGGCATGGGAATTAGAGTTGGCGTCAGTGTATTCCGGTTTGAGCTTGTCACCAAAGCCACCCATCAGTTTTTCCATTTTCGGGGCCGCCACCGCCATGATGTAAGGCTGGTAAGGATTCCGGGCAGCGAAGTTCTGGTGCTGAGACTCGGCCGGGTAAAATGCCTCCAGTGGCTCCAGAGCCGTTACCAATGGCTGCGAATACACCGCCGCCTCATCAAGCTGGCGAATGTAGGATTCGACAACCTGCTTCTGTTCCGGAGTTTCATAAAACACGGCAGAGCGATATTGCGTACCCCTGTCGTTGCCTTGGCGATTTAACTGAGTGGGATCATGAGCCACAGAAAAGAACACTCGAAGCAACTCGCCAAAGCTGACCCGGGCGGGGTCGTAATGCACAGCCACGACTTCCGCATGACCGGTAGACCCGGTGCATACCGCCTCGTAATTCGCGGTCTGTTGCGAACCGCCAGCGTAGCCAGACTCCACGCGATTTACGCCATCCATTGCCAGAAAAACGGCTTCCACACACCAGAAGCAACCACCGGCAAGAACCACTCTGCGCTCGCCCTCTGCGGCTGGCAGGTCATGCTCTGGCTCAGGAAAGCGACTGCGGGCCACGTTCAGGCCAGGGATACTGCAAGATGATGTCATGATGACCTCGATTAAGGGTGTGAATATCTACAATATACGTATTGTGGTCGCAATCTGATCAGTTTACCAATATCCGGAGCGTCATCAGGTGGCGCCACCCCGGGTAAGTTTGAGCGGGTCCATCAGCGCTTCAAGCCGCTCTCGGCTAAGGCCACTTCGCTCCTCTGCCACATCAATAACCGGGCGACCCGTTTTGTAGGCTTCCTTCGCAATCTCCGAGGCCAGGCTGTAACCGATTTCAGGGTTCAGCGCCGTTACCAGCACCGGGTTGCGACCCACGCTGGCATTTAGAGTTTCGGTGTTCACCGTAAAGCCCCGGATGGCTTTGTCTGCCAGCATGGTCGTCACGTTGCCAAGCAATTTGATCATATCCAGAAGGTTGCTGCCTATGAGAGGCAGCATCACATTCAACTGAAAGTTACCCGACTGCCCGGCAATGGCGTTGGCACTGTCCAGACCCATTACCTGCGCCCCCACCATGGCAACAGATTCGGGAATAACCGGGTTAACTTTGCCCGGCATAATGCTGCTGCCCGGCTGCAATGCCGGCAGGTTTATCTCGGCAAGGCCGTGAATCGGGCCGCTGTTCATCCAGCGCAGATCGTTGGCCATTTTGGTGAGCACAATGCCCAGCCCGCGCAATTGCGATGAGAGCGCAACCGGGCCATCGACGGCGCTCTGCCCTACAAATTTGTGATCAAGAGAGCGAAACGGGTAACCGGTGTTTTTTTTCAAAAACTTCACAACCTGGCTCGCAAACTCCGGCAGCGCGTTTACGCCTGTGCCTACCGCTGTTCCGCCCTGAGGCAATGCAAGCAGATCATCCGTGGCGGCATCAAGGCGCTTTTCAACTGCGAGTATCTGCTCACGCCAAGTGCGCAGCTCCTGGCCCAAGGTGATTGGCATGGCATCCATCAGATGGGTGCGGCCCGTTTTAACCTGCTCGGAGAAAAGCGCTTCGCGTTCGTAAATGACGCCGCGCATGTGCGTCAGCGCCGGAATCAGTCTCTCATTCACGCCAATCACCGCACTCACGTGAATGGCCGTAGGGATGACATCGTTCGAGCTCTGGCTCATGTTGACGTGGTCGTTTGGATGCACCTGCACCCCATTGCTGGCCGCGATGGCGGCAATAACCTCATTAACGTTCATGTTTGTGCTGGTGCCTGAGCCTGTCTGGTAGCGATCAACCGGAAACTGATCCGCGTATTCGCCCCTGATGAGCGCCTTACAAGCGTCCGTAATCGCATCACAACGGCTGTTATCGAGCAGCCCCAAGCTGGCGTTGGCTTCTGCCGCGGCTTGCTTGATGCGTGCCACCGCCGCAATAAACGCGGGCGGCATGGGCTGATCACTCACCGGAAAGTTATCTACGGCGCGCTGGGTCTGGGCCCCCCAGAGCGCTTCGGCAGGCACATGAACATCCCCCAGGCTGTCTGTTTCAATTCTGGTTTGGGTGTCTACTCCACTGGCTCCATTTTCACTCATGATTGCCCCTGTCTGCTTCCAAGCCAGGATGGCTTGCTATAGATCAAAGCGCTTTGCAGGTGACCTCCCGCGAGGACACCTGCAACGGTCGGGTCAGAAAAATCCCAACGGGTTGATGTCGTAGCTGGTCAGCATGCACTTTGTCTGCTGATAATGCTCCAGCGCCATCTTATGGGTTTCGCGGCCAACACCGGATTTCTTATAGCCACCAAACGCTGCGTGTGCCGGGTAGGCATGGTAGCAGTTCATCCACACCCGGCCGGCCTGAATGTTACGCCCCACTCGATAGGCACGATTGGTATCGCGAGTCCAAACGCCGGCACCCAGCCCGTATTCGGTATCGTTGGCAATCGCCACCGCTTCTTCTTCGGTTTTGAACGTGGTCACGCCCACAACCGGGCCAAAGATTTCCTCCTGGAATACCCGCATCTTGTTGTCGCCCTTGAACAAGGTGGGCTGAACGTAGAAGCCGTTGTTGAATTCGTCGTCCATCTCTTCTCTGCCACCGCCGGTGAGAACAACCGCGCCTTCCTGTTTGCCGATTTCGAGGTACGACATGATCTTGTCGAACTGCTCCTTACTGGCCTGGGCACCTACCTGCACATCCGTATCCAGCGGATTGCCGCGCTTGATGGATTTGGTGCGCTCAACCACTTTTTGCATGAACTCTTCGTACATGTCTTCCTGTACCAGCGCCCGCGACGGACAGGTGCACACTTCACCCTGGTTGAAAAACGCCAGAACCAGGCCTTCCACGCACTTGCTCACGAACTCCGGCTCGGCCTTCATGACGTCCGAGAAATAGATATTGGGAGATTTGCCGCCCAGCTCAACCGTTGATGGAATGATGTTCTCGGCCGCGCATTTGAGAATGTGCGAGCCCACCGGAGTGGAGCCTGTGAAGGCGATTTTGGCGATACGCTTGCTGCTCGCCAGAGCTTCACCGGCTTCGATGCCATAGCCGTTAACGATGTTGATAACGCCCGGTGGCAACAAGTCACCGATGATGTCCATAAGCACCAGAATGCTGGCGGGGGTTTGCTCGGCGGGCTTGAGTATGGAGCAGTTGCCGGCGGCCAGGCAGGGGCCAAGCTTCCACGCGGCCATTAGTATCGGGAAGTTCCAGGGAATGATCTGCCCGACCACGCCCAGGGGTTCATAGAAATGATAGGCCACGGTGTGTTGATCAATCTCACCCATGTGCCCTTCCTGAGCCCGGATACACCCGGCAAAATAGCGGAAGTGGTCGGCTGCCAGAGGGATATCAGCATTGAGGGTTTCACGCACCGCTTTGCCGTTATCCCAGGTTTCTGCAACGGCCAGTTTTTCCAGGTTGGCCTCAATGCGGTCAGCAATTTTAAGCAGGATATTGGAACGCTCGGCTGGCGAGGTTTTGCCCCAGGCCGGCGCAGCTTTGTGCGCAGCGTCGAGCGCTAACTCAATATCCTCGGCGGAGGAGCGCGGAATGTCACAGATCACCGCGCCGGTTACCGGCGTGATGTTTTCGAAATACTGCCCTTTGACGGGCGCAACCCACTCGCCACCAATGTAGTTCCCGTAGCGGGGTTTGAAAGAAACAACGGAGCCGTCTTTTCCTGGCTGTGCGTAAATCATTGTCGTCACCTCTTGTTGTGGTCACAAATGACAACGCGATCATTCGCGTTTACTCATTCACTGTAGACCTCAAACACCAATAGGTGAACCACCGGGGAACTCTGATAATTCCCGCAGGCAATCTTCCAGGAACGCTTCCGGATCAGCCAGCACAGCTTCGTCTGCCACCACGCCGAACTGTACCTGCCCCGCGTAGCTGACAATGCTGACGCCCAGCCCGATGTCGCCGGCCTGAGGCACCCAGAACATCTGTTCGGTAATCTTGCACCCGGCGATATAGCGAGGTTCGGGAGTGCCGGGAACGTTAGACACCACGGCGCTGGCTTTGCGGTAAAACACGTTCGAAAGCGGCTGGCGCAGAACGTCTGGAATCAGGGATGAACCCGCGGCAATGCCCCAGGCGATTCCGGGCTGCCAGCTTTTTTTCAGCCTGCGAGTTTCCTGTTTGATGCGATAGAGCCGCTCAAGAGCGCTGCCCCCGTCCACTGGCAAGGGCACAAACACCGTGCCGAAGTAATTGCCCAGCGTGCCCGGCTTCGGTTTCAGATCATCTGGCAGGCGGCTGCGAATATCAACGGGAACGGCCGCATGCAATACCGCATCTTCAAGAGTGGCATCCGACACACCAAGACGGGAACGAACCGCGGCCGCCACGCAGCTGAGCAGAACGTCGTTAATGGTTACGTTGGTGGCTTGGGCGATTGATCGGAACCGCTCAAGAGGCACCGTATCCGACCACCGGCAGTACCGCCGACCCAGCAACGGCCGCTTGAGATCCGACGGCGTATCCTCAGGCTCTGCCAGAAAATCACTGACCTCGTTAATAAGCTTCAGGCCGTTGCGGGCCAGTTCATCCAACCACGCCGCGGCCTGGTCTCCCGGATCTTTCGAATTTACATGAGGCTTTTCATCGACGGCATCCAACGTGGAATCACCGGCGACCAGCTGCTGAATGCGACTTTTGGCCGCTGATATCCACGGCGCGAGGTCGCCGGTGTGCGGGGTGCCATGAAGAGTGCCATGGTGAGCGCCGTAAGGAGCGCCATAAACAGCAGGTTGCTGCTGCGGGGAGACCGGGCACAAGCGGTCAAAAATGCCCGTTAACGATACGCCGTCGGCGTAACAGTGGTGCACTCGCAGCAGCAATACCGCCCCACCCTCGGCATTCGGTGCCAACCAAAACTTCCATAGCGGTCGAAACATTGGCAGGGGCTGATTCAGGCGCGCAGAAACCCACTCCTGAAGGGAAGATTCTGAAAAACGATCAAGCACCACATCCAGATGGTGCCTGAGATCAAACACCGGATCCTGCTCCCACCACCAGGCCGGCGCCCGCCTCACCGGCATAAACCGGAAACGCTCCCACGCCATCCAGTAAATCCGCAAGAAATCCCGCAGCCGGGGAGCCGTCAGGCCATCCACTCGCATCATGACGGTAATGGTCATGGGGTTTCGGGGATTTTCCAGCGCCAGCCAGGCTGAATCCGCAGGAAGCATGAGGTGCGCTTGTTCGTGACTCAAACCCGAACGTCCCCGGAAGTGGTGGAGTTAAAACTCAGAGACAAGCATTGTGCCAGACATACACAATTGGCTCCACATGCGCGCTGGCAGCAGAAGATTACAAAAAATTACACGCCGGACAACCTTCACTCCTATACTGGTTATAAGCCTTGATGCAATAGTTATTACCGGCACAATCAGGCTTTGATCGAAAAACTCCAACAAAAAGCGTTAGCCGTGCTGGGCGGAGAAGCATTATGAAAGCAAACCATATTCGCAAGCTGATCAAGCCAGTTGCCAGCGCTTACTCCGAGATGTTCTCGGGCCGGGTCTATCGCGTTGGTGAAGGCGCCGTGTCTGTTCGCAATCACAGCGGCGAGGCAGAGCAGTCAGTGATTGGCGTGCATGGCTTTCTGGAAAACCACTGCTACTTTACCCAGACCTACGATGCACCCACCACCGAACTGATTCTGCTGACCTGCAGCAACTATCATATCCCGGTAAACGGCGTAACACCGGAAACCCCGGAATGGGAATTGCCCATCAAGCACCTGGAGGGCACCATTGAATACGATGCCTGCATTCTGAACCAGGCACTGACAAATTTGCCCAGCACTCGGAATGTGCGAATCCACGGCCATTCACGGGGCGGCGCAATTATTCTGGAAGCGATCAAACAGCGCCCTGAGCTCTACGAAGACGTAGAAGTTGTTCTTGAAGCGCCGGCCCTGCCACAGGGTAAACTTCACCCGCTGGTAACCACCATTCTGGAACCGGTTAGCCACGGCATGTGGCCCTGGCTGATCCGCCTTATTAACAGCGCGCCCTCATCCGCTTACGGCCAAACCTTTTTCGGCAAGATGAACCCGCGCAAAAAACAACTGCTGGGCAAGCTGTTTTACGCCACCCGCGACCACCTGACCATTGTTCGCAACATAGAGAACACTCTTGACTGGATGTCGCGCACCGATACCGATGTTTATCGCCATGTGCGCCACGGTACCTTTCTGATTCCCGGGGTGGACCGCATTCTGGACCGTCCGGCCATGCTCGCCAGCGCGCGGCAAAGCCCGACCACCATGCGCATTGTTGAAACCCGGGCGCCCAGCCACTTTGTGACTCTCGACAGCAAGGAATGGCTGCCCGGTTTTGAGTCTCTGCCTGTCGCAGCCCAAGGCTGAAATCACGGCCTTTCAATAGCCACTGAACGCTGCGCAGCGGATCTGGATTACTGCGCCCGCGCTCCCCCTCCGGTAAACTACCCATCTGTGAACAAACCGACCGGGGTTGGGATTATGAGTTGGCACTATGTACCGTGAGCGCCTTGTTGGCACGGAGGTGCGCTCACAAAGCGCGCGCCGCTTGCAGACGCTGCTATTGGACTACCACGACTTTCGATATCGCAAAGCGGACCATCGGCTATCCAGCAGTGCGCATATCATTGCCGACTGGCAAGTGGAACGCCTGAAAAAAACCCACCAGGATCTCTACCAAAACCCCCATTACCAGGCCGGTCTGGAGTTTCTGCTCACCGATCTTTACGCTCCCGCCAGCATGACCCGACGCGACGACAACATAGACCGCGTGTTTCCTAAAATGGTCAAGTGGCTGCCGGATCACCTGCTGGAAACGCTTGCCGGGCTGGTAGAACTGAACCTGATTACCCAGCAACTGGACTTTGAACTGGCTGAATTGCTTGATGAGCGCGATATACACGCCGCAGCGGTCACCGCTGAGGATTTTTGCGTGGCCTACCGGGCCAGCCAGAAGCTGGAGCAGCGCAGAAAGCAGATATTGCTGGTGGCGGATGTGGGTCAGCAACTCGACCGCTACGTGCGCAATCGCACGCTTGGGTGGCTGCTAACAATGAGCCGGACACCTGCAGACATGGCCGATCTCAGTGATCTGCACGATTTCCTGCACAGAGGCTACTCGGCGTTCCGGAGGATGGACCAGGTGAACCTGCTGATTGACCGGCTGGTGAGCCGGGAGCAGCAAGTGATGGACAACATTCTTAACGGCCATCCGGAGCCGTTTGTGCTTCCGGACAGCCTTTAGAAGCACCCGAAGAAGCACAAATGAGGCGAGTCAGGCCTTCAGAATCTTATCAAGCTGGCTGTTAATTTCCTGCTCAATCCGCGGTTTGAACGGCCGAAGCAGCATGCCCAACTCCAAGTGTACGTGCAGGTCGCTGTCGGTGATGTTCAGATGGCCTTTGGCTCCCGAACGCTTGAACTTCAGATGATCACCTTCCCACTCGTAATCGAGATCAAACTGGCGGGACAAGTCACTGGCAAGGGCTTCTGCCGCGTCGCGGGCATGGTCTTTATCAAGGGTATGAGCGCGATGAATATCGATTGCAGACATGAATCAGATTTCTCTTCAAATTGAACGATTTTACAGTGTAAGGCCGTATTAAACCTCTAGCCACCCTTGTAGCAACCCCGTCAACCGTTAGAATACGGGTTCAGATTCTGACAGGACACGCGTAATGAGCGAGCAACAACCGCCGGCCAGTCCCGGCAATGGCCCGGACGACGTTACCCACTTCGGCTTCAGGGATGTACCCAAAAGCCAGAAGGCAGGCCAGGTAGCCGATGTTTTTCACAGCGTGGCGGGCAAATACGACCTCATGAACGATCTGATGTCCATGGGCGTTCATCGCCTGTGGAAGCGCTTTACCATCGAGCTCTCCGGTGTGCGCCCGGGTCATCAGGTTCTCGACATTGCCGGCGGAACCGGCGATTTGACCATGAAGTTCTCGGACCTGGTGGGTCGCGATGGCAAAGTGGTTCTGGCTGACATCAACGCCTCCATGCTAAAGGTCGGCCGCAGCCGCCTCATCGACCGCGGATACGTGGGCAACATTGAATACGTGCAGGCCGACGCGGAGCACCTTCCGTTCCTGGATAATAACTTCAACGCCGTGTCTATCGCCTTCGGCCTGCGCAACGTCACCGACAAGGATCAGGCTTTGCGGGACATGACCCGCGTGCTGAAGCCCGGCGGCAAGCTCATGGTGCTGGAATTTTCCAAACCCACCAACCCGCTGCTCAGCAAGGCCTACGACACCTACTCGTTTACCGCGCTGCCGCTGATGGGCAAGCTGATTGCCGGCGACAGTGAAAGCTATAAGTATCTGGCTGAATCCATTCGTATGCACCCGGACCAGGATACGCTCAAAGGCATGATGGAAAACGCCGGCCTGGTGAACTGCAAGTACTACAACATGACGGGCGGCGTGGTTGCTCTGCACGTGGGAATCAAACCCTGATGTTCCCCGGCCCGACTCTGCTTACGGCCATGGCCGCCATAATCGAACGGGCACTGAACCACGCGCTTGAACTGGATACCGCAGGCCAGCAAGCGCTACTGGAAGCGCTGGAAGGGCCGGTACAGTTCCACATTACCGACCCGGTTTCTCTTACCTTTTCACTGCACAGAACCGGTAACCGGGTGCATGTACACAGCCAGCCTGCTGACAAGCCGGCTCTTGAAATCCGCGGCAAGCCCCTGGCGTTTGCCGCGCTCGCCACAGGCGATAACCGTGTATTCACGGACAATCGCCTGCAGGTGACTGGCGACACCGGCCTTGCACATCAATTTCAACGCGCGCTGAACCAGCTTGACCCGGATTGGGAAGCAGCCATGGCAAGGCACATCGGCGATGTACCGGCACACTTTATTGGCAACCGTATTCACAGCGCCGTGAGCTGGAGCCGCCAGGCGTTTAGCTCCCTGAACGCCAATATTGAAGAATACGTGCATGAGGAAAGCCGCGCCCTGCCCGGCCGCCGCGAACTGGAAGCCACGTTCGAGGATATCGACGCCCTCAACTTGCGCACCGAGCGCCTTGAGGCGCGCGTAAATCAGATACAAAGCCGCAGCAATACCAACAAACCGGAGACTCCGTGACCCGCCTGCAACGCCTGTTTCGAATAACCTGGGTGTTCTGCCGCTATCGGCTGGATGTTTTTTTGCCCATGGCGGAACTTCCCGGGCCGCTAAAAGTGTTGTTCCTGCTGGCGCCCTGGCACGTGTTCCCGCAACCGAAGCTCGACCGTGGCGACCGCCTGCGCCTGGCTTTGGAAGAACTCGGCCCGGTGTTCGTAAAGTTCGGCCAGATTCTGTCTACGCGCCGTGACTTGTTGCCAGACGACATGGCAGATTCGCTCAAGACGCTGCAGGACCGGGTACCACCCTTCCCCAGCGACGCGGCCCGCACCATTATTGAAACCTCCCTTGGCGCGCCCGTCTCCGAACTGTTCAAAGCGTTTGGCACCGACCCCATGGCCTCAGCCTCTGTGGCGCAGGTTCATGCGGCAACTCTGTTAAACGGGCAAGACGTGGTGGTGAAAGTTCTGCGCCCGGGTATCGAGAAGGTTATCCGCCAGGATCTCGCGCTAATGTATTTGATGGCGCGCCTGCTTGAGAAATATGGGGCCGAAGGCAAGCGCCTGCACCCGGTAGAAGTGGTGGCAGATTACGACGCCACCATTCACGACGAACTGGACTTGCAGCGCGAAGCCGCCAATGCGAGCCAACTGCGCCGTAATTTTGAAAACTCCTCGCTGATTTATATTCCTTTTATCGACTGGGACTATACCCGTAAATCCGTGATGGTTATGGAACGCATCCACGGCATCCCCATTGCCGATGTGCCCGCTCTGGAAGCGGCTGGCGTAAACCTGAAGGTACTTGCAGAAAAAGGCGTTGAAATTTTCTTCACCCAGGTGTTTCGCGACAGTTTCTTCCACGCAGACATGCACCCGGGCAATATTTTTGTCGACGTAACCAACCCGGCCGACCCGAAATACATCGCCATCGATTTTGGCATTGTCGGCACCTTGGCGCCAGAGGATCAAAGCTACCTGGCGCGCAACCTGCTGGCCTTTTTCCGCCGCGATTATCGACAAGTGGCGCAACTCCACATTCAATCCGGCTGGGTGCCGCCGGATACCCGGGTGAACGAATTCGAAGCGGCCATCCGCACCGTATGCGAACCCATTTTCGAAAAACCCCTGAAAGACATTTCCTTTGGCCACTTCCTGCTTCGCCTGTTCCAGACCGCTCGGCGCTTCAATATGGAAGTACAGCCGCAACTGGTTTTGCTGCAAAAAACCCTGCTGAACGTGGAAGGCCTGGGCCGTCAACTGTACCCCGAGCTCGACCTGTGGAGCACCGCGCAGCCTTTTCTGGAAAGCTGGATGCGCAAACGAATCGGTCCCTCTGGCTTGATAAAATCATTGCAAACCCACCTACCCGCCTGGCTGGAGCAGTCTCCGGAAATGCCGCAACTGGTTCACGATGCCTTACTGCAACTGCGCGGCGCCGGCCCCACCGAGAAACAGAACCAGGACACCCTGGCCCTACTCCGGGAACAGCAGCGCAGAACGGATCGGCGCTGGCGCCGGCGAATTACAGCCCTGGTACTGGTTGGCGCCGCCATGATCGGAACCCGGCCAGAAGCGCGGGAATGGGTGGAGAATGCACCGCTTTGGACCTGGGCCTTGTTGGCTGCAGCCGGGGCTCTGGTTATGCGCGGCAGTCGCTGATAATCACATCGGTGGCGACGAGATAGAGTGTGGGCTAAGCTCTTGTTTTATAGATTTTTGGATGATGCGCTGGCGCTTGAAGAATCAGTAATGATGAAGCGGTCAGATTTCCGCAATCGCGTAGCGGTCTATCAAGTTACTGTTAGTGGCTTCTCCTTCCGCTTGGCGACCGGATATATCTAGATTTCAAGGAAGGAAAGGGTGTCCAAAATTGATAAACGGGGAGTGATAGCGGGAGCCATAGTCTGGCTTGCGCTCATGGCGATGATGTCTGCTGTCATGTCGTGTATCGAAACTCGATCTTGTGGCAGCGAAGATTTCTTTATGTACGCCCTGATAGGAGCTGGCATGCTGGCACCATCATATTTTGTGGCAGCTATACTCTCGAAATGACATCAATACAAACCACGGTTGATTCTATCTGGGAGTGCCATTCCACTAACAAGTACAGGTTGTCGGACAGTTGCTACGCTGCGCTCCGTACCTGCCCTAACTGCAAGCGTTAGAATTTCACAGGAGTAAATAGAGTTGTCTGAAGCTGGGAAGCTGTTTGAATACTCGATACAAGACGCAGAAAAACTATTAGCGCGATTCGATTCGGATAAGCACGACCCATCGAATGGATCGGAGACCTTAAAAAGAGCGGGAATGATCATGGCTTTGGCCGCTTGGGAAACTTATATTAAGGATCGATTTCGCGAAGAAATCGATGTTTGGCTTTGCTCTTTAAAAGGAAGTCAAATCTCGAATTTTGTGTTAAAGAAGGTCGATGAGGATCTCAAGCGCTTTTTTAATCCAAATCACGATCGTACCAAAAATCTATTCAAAACATATTTCGATATTGACATCACTGAGCATTGGAAGTGGGATAATTATCTTCAGCCTCAAGCAAAAAAGGCTTTGAATGAGCTTATTTCAAAGCGAGGGGACGCTGCACATCAAGCTAATACAAACGCTTACTCAGCACATATTGTTAAGCGAGATGATCTAGACAAGGCCATTAGATTTTTGAAAGGTCTGGTGAGGGCAACTGAAAAAGTGAAAATTGCCAAATAATTCTAACAAGTCACGGAAGACGAACGCGTGAGACGCGCCGCTTCGTTAAGCGTTGAGGCTGTAGAAAAACCCCGAAATTCCCATCCCGGTTTGGTAGGATCAGGCAAACAGACAAGGAGCCGTCGGCAATGCCCCGCTTCAAGCACTACAACTACGATCAGGACGCCATGGTCGTGATCAACTACCAGGAACAA
>NZ_DRGY01000087.1 GCF_011049865.1 Marinobacter antarcticus
AAGCTCAATGGACACGATCCGTATGCCTATCTGAAAGATGTGCTGACGAGGCTTCCAACGCAGAAAAACAACGCCATTGATGAGTTGCTACCGCACAACTGGAAGCCGGTGAGCATTAGCAAGGTGTGATTGCCGGCCGCTTACGCTTAAACGCCCTCCCAGGGCGTTGATTTGAGTTCTCTGAACGAAGTCATCGCTTCTGATCATGTCGGGTAATCGGCCGATTTAGTGACTCTTCTGTCATACCGCGCTGCTCAGCGTTGTACTGCCAGATCAAAAACTTTTCTTTAAGAGCTGCATTCTCATACTCAAGTTTTTTAACTTTCTTAACGAGACCGTCGATCCTTGCGTGCGCGGTGTTTATGTCGTTCGGCCTAGCGGCTGAAGCGTCACTCAAATCAAGTTTTTGAGTACGCTGATACATCTGAAAAGCGTCTTTAATTTTCTGCTTTCGATCTAGCGCTTGTCGGGTCGTTTTAATACCAAGGCTAATTTCACAGGCTTTTACCAGCGCTTCCCATTTCAAGTCGTACTTCCAGCCTTCGATAAGCGAAAGAATGCGCTCAACGTCCTTGTCTGTGAGATGCCTAGCCATTCTTATCGACCTAGTAATTTGCGTAATTTATCTTTATCGAAACCCGGTTTAGCTTTCTCAGGAGCCGGGAGCTGGCCTCCCGAAATTTCGAGTTTGCCCCGCGCTGTTAGCGCTTTAGTTACTTCTGTAAACCCGTCGTCCCGACAAGCGATCACAGAGCCGTCTGGCACTTCAGGATCTTCCAAGATGTTGACGAGTTCGCATGCCCTCTCGTAATCCTGCATCGTATCCTGAAGCCATTTGTCAGCCCCGAAAGAACCTTCATCAACACCCTTTTGAGCTTTCTCAAGATTGATTCTGAGCGCCTCTTTCTTAAACTTTATCCGACGAAGTTTTTCGTCATCGCCCTTGATACACTTGTGCTTCGAGCAACCAAGACAAGCTCGAAATTTTGGACACGGTTCCACGGCAAAATCATGCTCACACTTCCCAAATAGCGTTGTATGTGAAATACGATCTTCACTTCCACCCAAGTCTTTCAGACTGATCGGCTCATTCTTGGCTGACAACTCGGCCAGGTTTTTATTCTGTGAGCCCATGCCGATTGATACGACTCTGTCGAGCTTTTCTTGGGTCGTCTCGTGGTTATAGGTTTTGTTCTGGGACAGATCGAGCCGGGAGGACCATCGGGCACGCTCAACTTCGCCTACATTTCCCTTCGCTGCCAGCGTATTGAGGTAGTGCCGGAACTGGTGTGTCGTCAGGCCAAAGCCCTTTCCTTCGTACCCCCACCGCTCGAAGATATTGAGACCTTTGTTCCGCGCCCCTGCGGCAGGTGTTAAAGCTGAATTAAGTTTATTGTTGTCTTGGGCTTCGATAGAAAACAGCTTGGCTTTAAATTTCTTTTCAAACTGATAGGAGTAATAACAATTCAGCGCGTGCTCGCATTTCACTGTTTTCGATTCTGTGGTGAACGGGAATGTGGACGGCAGCCAATACTCGCGTATAAAAACGTTCAGCTTTCGAAGTGTCAGCGTAAGACGATCCTGCTTTCCTGGAGAGGGTTTACCTGCATACATCCCCTCCAACGCTTCTTTAAGAATTGCAGCTGAAGCTTTACAGTCATTGCGCTTGTCGAGAATTTTGAGCGTCTGATCTAGCCAAATTTTGACACTGTTTCGAGGAGTTCCCTGCGTGCCCTCAAGACACATTGCAGCGAGAATCTGCTCATGCATGAGAGTCTCATCCTGACTGACTTTCGGACACTCATCATGAATCGGGAACTCGTCCGGATTCTCTTCAAGAATCCGAGCGAGCCGCCTTGGTCCTTCCGTGATTGCCTTAATTCGTTCAATTGCTTCAAGGCAAAATGGCTGAAAGGTTTTAGGAACAGGCTTATCACTGAAACCAAAACCCTTTTGACCGTACCAGTTCAGAAACAGCTCTTCCTCACCCTTTGTATTCTCTTTCCAGACCACACAATCTTTCGCAAGCTTGTTAAGCTCATCTACGCGACCCGGCGCTGAAAGCAAAATGACGCTATTCGAGGTAGCAAAAATGTCTCGGTGTTCTTGCGGATTTGCGACCCAAATTTCAGCCAAGGCATTTAAAACGACAGGATCTGGCATTTTTTTCTTTCGGTCGTCTTCCCGCTTTCGATGGCCCTCTGCATCGTTAGGGCGGGGAATAGGGTTGGTCCAATGAACTGGCCGCACAGTAAACTTATTGTCATCGAGAAACTTTGAAAGGGCCTGAAGCTGTTGTCCGCAGCGGTATGCCCTGTCTTCCGATTTATGAACCAAGCGGTCGTCGCAAATTTCAGCCGCACGGTCCATCACCCCACCGTCAACGAGCGTAATATCAGCAGCGTAACCAAGGTCGAGAAGCGCTTTCTCTACCAACCTGACAGCGACCACCTGAACGACTTCGCTGGTGCGATTGAGGGTTTGCTGATGAATGCAATACGACTTCGCAAAATCAATGATTTGGGGCTCTAAAACATCACCTGGACCAAAACTCTTGCTTCGCACATTGGCCCCCAGCTTTGAAAACGCTAGGCTTTTAATCCAGAAGCTCCAATTCACTGCCCCCCAATCCAAAGGAGCATTTTCTTTGTCAAATCCTCGTAAATTTTGAGCGAAAGCTATGTATTCCTTAACCTGCTGTTCAGCGTTAAGTTGGTCACGTGGTTTAAAAGTAATCACATCAGACATCAGACGTTCCAACCTCCGCTATTTCGATGCGCTTGAGTTCACACCTTCGGATAACGTCTTCGATAGCTAAGATGCTTCGGTCTAACTGTCTCGCGATTGTCTCGTCACCGGTCGCATCCAGAATTTCTTGTCGCTCTTGATACAAACTGTTCAGATTTTCTTCATGAGGCGCTTCAATCCAAGGCTGAAATTTAGCGCAGGTATAGCAAGCAATGGGCGCTCGGGAACCGCAGAACGAGAAGTTTCCGCAAGTTCCAACGTTGCCAGAACCTGTCGTTGTACGGATGCGACTCTCCGGGTTGTCGCCTCTCACCGCTTCTGACTCGTGCCGAACAAGCACGCCCGCAAACGCTTGCGCAAGAGGCGCTAATAGCTTGCCGATTTTTCGATCCAGACGAGTCGCAATGTCCGCTGTCGTGGACACATAAACCCCAGCATTTTGATAATCCGTGTGATCAAGAGCGATTGCAATCGGCCCCACACCCGCTCCCTCGCGAGCCAGATCTGTACCCATCGTTCTGCGGAAACGATGTGAAGTAAGGTTTATAACTTCGCCCGTTCGTTCTGAGTGCACACTTATTACACTGGCGATTGCCCTCAGCCGCGTAGCAATTCCACCCTCCCCCATGTGGTGATCTTCACTGGTCTGCTGTGACTCAAGGATTGCTGGCAAAGCCTGTGCAAAGCTACTGAAGTCGCCGATGAAGAGCGGCAGCAAATCGTCTGTCAGGCGCTCTATGAGGTGCTTTTGAGAAGCAGGAAGCTTATTCCCAATACGTTCTAGCGACTCCTTCCGCAATACACGGACGAGCTTATAAAGGTCCTCCGAAATCTTGAAAGTCGAAAACTCTTCCCTGAATCCAGAACCCCGCTGTTTACCACGGGGCATACGGACCTCTGCCCTCTCTCTGCCCAATCCAAAATCCCCCACGCATATGTTCTTAACCTGGTTAAGTCGAGATCCGCGTTGCACGAACAGAATGGTCATCACGTAATCGCGAGTGCTCAGACGATCTTCAAGATAGGCATTGGTAACCCCATCCATGATCGCTTGTAGTTCAATCGGCGTGTAGGGGCCAATGTACGGGTCGTAAGATTTGACCGCTTCGCCCTTAGTGCTCCCCTTGAGCTTGACTTGATAAATCGCGTCAATGAAATCTCTCGAAATTCCTCCGATGTCAGTCTCGAACCAGAACTTAAGGAAGCCACGAACCTTACCCACCATATCTTCACGCTCACTCCCAAATCTCTGTTTTAACGATAGAAAATCTGCTTCATTGAGAATGTCAAAGTCATCCCCCCACCTATTCGCAATGGCATTAAGTACGTCTATTATCGCGAGAACAGTGCCAACTTTGCTGCTTTTGGCGTATCGCGCAAGAGCCAGCCTAAAAAGGTCCCACGACTCCCCGCCAAACACTAATCGGGCGCTGCCAGCCAAGTTGACGCGGACATATTTTGGCCTCAGCTTCCAGCGATCCTCTGATGGGAGGAAGGTCAGACCCGCGAAGGACTTGTGAGGCGTGTTGAGGAGCGCTTGTATTTCGCCAAGCGATTTTTGCTCACTTTGGTTCATCATTGTCCTTAATTACGATCTTGTATTTCTTGTTTCGTTTATCCATCAACTCGCCTGCTTTCTCTTCATCGAAACGCCGGTTATACACTTGAGACATTGTTCCTCCCGGCTTCCAGCCCATCGCGTACGCTCGGGCGGCTTCATCAAATGCCCTCTTATCCTCTTCCGGCTCGTCTTTCATTTCCTCATCTACCTTCCTGGAAAAGTCATAATTCCAGTGATGACGGAGCTTATGAGGATGCAACCGTCCCAATTCTGGAAACGCCTTGGACAACTGCGCAAAGCAGTGATTAACCGTTCCAACACTGATCGGGCCGCCTTTACCACGAGAGTGCGATACGAACAAAAAGGGGTGCTTTTTAGCGCCAGGAACTTTGGATCGACTGTGCATCACGTAGTTATCGATCTGTTCAATCAGTTCCGGACTGAGCGGGAGGGTTCTTTCTCCAGTTTTTGCCTGGGGCTGATAGATACGAGGGTCGTGTTTGTCGTTGTGTCGACGATATACGGAGACCGTGCGGTTCACGAAATCGATGTCATTGACACGCAATGCTGCAAGCTCGCTTCGACGGATGCCTGTTTCAAGAGTGACATAGAACATTATCAGGTTCCGCAACCTCACACCTGGATCGACCGACCATGGGTTTTCCGGGTGATTCGGCATAACTACTGCCTTCAAAATCCGCTCTTGGTCTTGAGTTAATTCGACTCGCTGGATACTTCTGTGGCTTTTAACTCTTGGCTTGTAGGCTTTTATGTCGCTCAACATCGAAACAAGACGCGGATCTTCTTTGCTGCACTGAGCCAATTTTTTGAATAGAAACTCCAAGTATTCTTTAATACTGCCGATTCTTGATGATGCTTCGCTACGAGAAACCTCTCTATAAGCTGACTTAAGCAGTCGGACTCCAGAGCGTATCCTTTTAATCGTCTCGGCATCCCACGCACAAAAATCTACGAAGTTGAGAATATCATCCGCTTTCAGCACATCACCGCGCTTGAACCGGTCTTCGACTTCAATTCCGGTTACCTCGCACCAAAAGAAGAAAATCTTGATGTGATGCAAAATGTTGAGGTGGGTCTGATACGAACTTCTCCGCTTTTCATTGGTTATGTAGAGGTTGGGGTAATAAAGTGGCATACCGTTTTGCGAAAGAAGCGCAATTCGATGACCGTCATCAGCTTTTAAAATTTCAACTTTCAGTTCCATCACGCCCCCTAAAACGTTACAACAAACATATTAGTAATAACTTCACAAAAGCGCAACAAATTTCGTAACGGTATTTTTCCCACAAGACACAAAAAAGCCCCGCATCAACGGGGCTTTAGAGACAAACGTAATAGAATAACGTTACAATTTACATAAATCAGATTCTAAAACGGGATATCATCATCAAAATCGTCAACCGGTTCGGGCATGCTGCTGCCCTGCGCTGGCTGATTTTGGTTTTGGTTTTGGTTTTGGTTTTGGTTTTGGTTTTGGTTCTGGTTCTGACTGTAACCGCCCGACTGCGGAGGTTGCGAGCTGTTCTGAGGTTGAGCAGCGGGTGCCGATTGCTGAGGCCGTCCGGCAGGCGCGCCCTGGTTTGCACCACCTTCTGCACCGCGACTGTCCAGCATCTGCATCTGGCCGTTAATGTCCACAACCACCTCGGTGGTATAAACATCCTGGCCTTCTTTGTTCTGCCACTTGCGCGTCTGCAGTTTACCCTCGATGTAGACCTTGGAACCTTTGCGCAGGTACTGTCCGGCTACTTCGGCAATTTTCCCGAACATGACGATCTTATGCCATTCCGTTTTCGGAACCAGTTGCCCGGTTTGACGATCCTTGTAGCTCTCGTCGGTCGCAATATTAAGGTTCACCACGGCATTGCCGTTCGGAGTATAACGGGTGTCAGGATCTTGTCCAAGATTCCCGATAAGGATGACTTTGTTTACGCCTCTTGCCATGTTCTGCTCCTGATTCTGTTTTCAGGGACGCTCGCACTCCTTGCGAGCGTCCGGATTTCAAGAACTGCTACCCGGTCGGACAAATGGAAAGTCCGCAAGTAACGCCTCATCAAAGTGCCGTTTGTCCACCTTTAGATAGGCGGTGGCGGCATTTTCAACGATGACCACATCCCGCACACCCGGCAAGCGGCGCAGACTGCCATCAATTTCGTCGTACTGACCACTGACCATATCCCGCAACTGTACCACGAAACCTGATGTGTGGCCTGGCGCTGGCATGGTCAAGGCAACCAATAACCAGAGCACCAAAACCGTTACCATAAACCAGACGACACCCTCGATTCCAATCTGCTGCAGCAAAAAGCCACCCAGAGCACCGCCCAGAAACGCGCCCATGAACTGCGACGTCGAATACACACCCATGGCCGTTCCTTTACTTGCCGCCGGCGCCTCTTTACTGATCAGGGAGGGCAGACTGGCTTCCAGCAGGTTGAACGCCATGAAAAAGAAAAACAGCAAAAACCATGCTGTCAGCAGACTATGGGATATTTCAGACAGCCCTGCCGTGGCCAGCGTCAGTAAAATAATGGCGCCGCACAAAACAGGCTTCATTCTGCGCTTTTTCTCCCCGATAATAATAAACGGCACCATGGCCATAAAAGAGGTAATCATCACGCTGAGATAAAACCACCAGTGCGAACTGGTAGGAAGCCCTAGCTGATTCTGCAGAACAGTTGGGAAGACCAAAAACAGTGACGTCAGCACCAGGTGCAGCGCGAAAATCCCGAAATCCAACCGTAGCAGACGCTTATCGGACAAAACCCGCCCCAACATGGCTTTCGCGGGATGGGTATCTGCACTGATTTTGTATTGATGTGGCGTCGGTACCACCCGATTCACAACCAGCAACGCAATAATCGCCAGAACGGCCGTGGCGTAGAAGATGCCAGAAAGGCCCCACACCGAACCCAAAAGCGGCCCCAAAACCAGAGACACAGAGAACGAGAGCCCTATGGAGATACCCACGGTTGCCATCGCTTTGGTTCGCTCTTCTTCTCGCGTCAGATCACTGAGCAGTGCCATGAGCACGCTGGCGATGGCGCCGGCACCCTGAAGAATCCGACCGGCGATAACAACGTATATTGAGTTCGTAGAGCCAGCCAGTATGCTACCTGCCGCAAACAGAATCAGGCCGATATAGATCATGCGCTTGCGGCCAACGCGATCTGAAAGCAAGCCGAACGGTATCTGGAGCAAAGCCTGGCTCAATCCGTACGCGCCAATGGCAAAGCCAAGTAGCGCCGGCGTGGCACCTTCAAGCCCGTCACCCAGAAGCATGAATACCGGCATGATCATAAACAGCCCGAGCATGCGTATGGCGTAAACCGATGCCAATGCAAATACGGAGCGTTTTTCCAACGCGTTCATGGCAGTTGGCTCCTGTCTCGGAATTGAAGAAATTAAAAGAGTCGTCTTGTGAACGAACATATTTTCACAGGCGCAGCATTATAGCAGAAGGTACCCCGGCGGGGGCACCGTGAAACTTCGTCCGCATTTTCGCCGCAGCCGGCGTAACGCGGTACAATTAAGGTTTTTCTCCAAGCGAGGTGTTATGGATCACATCCAGATCAAAGGGGCGCGGACCCACAACCTGAAAAACATCGACTTGGACATCCCCAGGGACAAGCTGATCGTCATCACCGGCTTATCTGGCTCAGGCAAGTCATCTTTGGCATTTGATACACTCTACGCTGAAGGTCAGAGGCGCTATGTGGAATCCTTGTCCACTTACGCGCGCCAGTTCCTCTCCATGATGGAAAAGCCCGATGTTGACCACATTGAAGGATTGTCGCCGGCTATTTCCATTGAGCAGAAATCGACATCTCATAATCCTCGGTCGACGGTCGGCACCATTACCGAAATCTACGATTATCTGCGCTTATTGTTTGCCCGTGCCGGGGAACCGCGGTGCCCGGAGCACGACCAACCCCTTGAAGCGCAAACCGTCAGCCAGATGGTTGACCAAGTGCTTGCCATGCCCGAAGACAGCAAGCTGATGATACTGGCCCCAATTATCCGGGACCGCAAAGGCGAACACCTTCAAGTCGTTGAAACCATGCGCAGCCAAGGCTTCATAAGACTCCGGGTGGACGGCATCGTTTACGACATCGACGATGTGCCGACGCTCGACAAAAAACGCAAACACCAGATCGATGTGGTCGTTGATCGCTTCAAAGTAAAGCCGGGCCTGGAGCAAAGGCTCGCCGAAAGTTTTGAGACCGCTTTGGGGCTTGCCGACGGCATCGCACTTGTTGCCCCGATGGACGGCGATAAACATCGCAAAAACGAAGAGCAAACCTTTTCCGCGAAATATGCGTGCAAGCAGTGCGGCTACGCGCTAAGTGAACTGGAACCCAAGCTGTTTTCTTTCAACAACCCGGCGGGAGCCTGCCCTACCTGTGATGGCCTGGGCGTTAAACAGTTTTTTGATGAATCAAAAATTGTCCAGCACCCTGAAGCAACCCTGGCAGCGGGCGCCATCAAAGGCTGGGATCGCAGGGCCGTTTACTATTTTCAGATGCTAGGCAGCGTTGCCGAACATTATGGAATGGATCTCGAGACGCCCTGGGAGGAATTGCCCGAAGACTTTCGAACAACGCTGCTGTTCGGGTCGGGCACCGACGATATCCCGTTTCGCTATGTGAACTCCCGCGGCCACTTCATGGAAAAATCCCATTCTTTTGAGGGAATCATTCCGAACCTGGAACGCCGCTACCGGGAGACCGAATCGCCAAGCATGCGCGAAGAGCTGGCCCGCAACCTCAGCACCCAGGCTTGCAAAGAATGCCACGGCACTCGCCTGCGTCGCAGCGCCCGCCACGTTTTCATCGACAAGCACAATTTGCCAAACCTGACCCGTCTCCCCATCGGGGAAGCCTATACCTACTTTGACACGCTCACGCTGCCCGGGCGCAGAGGTCAGATTGCGGAGAAAATCACAAAGGAAGTCCGCCAGAGGCTTCAGTTTCTGGTCAATGTGGGCCTCGAATATCTCACACTTGAACGCAGCGCCGACACGCTATCGGGGGGTGAAGCTCAAAGAATACGCTTGGCCAGCCAGATCGGCGCCGGCCTTGTGGGGGTTATGTACATCCTTGATGAGCCCTCCATAGGCCTTCACCAACGAGATAACGACCGGTTGTTGAGCACCCTGACCCACCTGCGCGATCTGGGCAACACCGTTATTGTGGTCGAGCACGATGAAGAAGCCATCCTCGCGGCCGACCATGTTATTGACATTGGCCCGGGTGCCGGTGTCCATGGCGGAAAAATTATCGCTCAGGGCACGCCCGCTCAAATTCTCGCCCATCCCGAATCTTTAACCGGCCAATACCTCAGCGGAGCCAAAACAATTGCCATTCCCGAAATAAGAAACAAGGGAACAGGCAACTCGCTGGTACTGACCGGTGCCTCAGGCAACAATTTGCAAGATGTCACCCTCACGCTCCCCTTGGGCATCATGACCTGCGTAACGGGGGTTTCAGGGTCCGGTAAATCTACCCTGATAAACAGCACGCTCTATCCGGTCGCTGCAGCCAAGCTCAACAAAGCTACCAGCTTAAGTCACTCACCCTATCGGGCTTTGAAAGGTCTCGATTATCTGGACAAAGTCATCGATATCGACCAGAGCCCAATAGGCCGAACGCCCCGCTCGAATCCCGCCACTTATACCGGTCTGTTCACGCCTATTCGGGAACTGTTTGCAGGCACACAGGAAGCACGATCAAGGGGTTACAAGCCCGGACGTTTTTCGTTTAACGTCAAAGGTGGCCGCTGTGAAGCCTGTCAGGGCGACGGCATGATAAAGGTTGAGATGCACTTTCTTCCGGACGTATACGTACCTTGCGATGTCTGTAAAGCGAAGCGCTACAATCGGGAAACGTTGGAAGTTCGTTACAAAGGCAAGAACATCAATGAAGTGCTGAGCATGACGGTTGAAGAGGGTCGCGAGTTTTTCGATGCCGTACCCTTTCTGGCAAGAAAGCTCCAAACACTGATGGATGTGGGCCTCTCTTATATCCGTTTGGGACAAAGCGCGGTAACCCTCTCAGGCGGCGAAGCCCAGCGTGTAAAGCTTGCTAAAGAACTTTCCAAAAGGGACACCGGGAAAACTCTTTACATCCTTGATGAGCCCACTACCGGGTTGCATTTCTACGATATCCAGCAGCTATTAAACGTTCTTCAGCGCCTCAGAGACGACGGCAATACCATTGTGGTCATTGAGCACAATCTTGACGTCATCAAAACGGCGGACTGGGTTATTGACCTAGGACCGGAAGGCGGCTCGGGGGGCGGTCAGATTATAGCCGAGGGTACACCTGAACAGGTTTCACAAAATACGGCCTCTCATACAGGTCGCTACCTGAAACCCATGCTGTCGTTCTAACCGACATAAAAAAACCGGAGGCGTTTCCGGCTCCGGTTTTTGGACACTTCGACAGATTTACTTATCGCTGTCCACTTCTTCCGCTTCGATGTCCAACGGACGACCTACCAGCTCAACAAATGCCATAGGGGCATTGTCGCCAGCACGGAAGCCACACTTCAGAATACGAAGGTAACCACCCGGGCGCTCGTTGTAACGGGGGCCAAGCTCATTGAACAACTTGGCAACCGCCGCGTCGTCACGTAGGCGAGAAAACGCCAGGCGACGATTCGCAACCGAATCTTTCTTGGCGAGCGTGATCAAAGGCTCCGCTACCCGACGAAGCTCTTTAGCTTTCGGCAGCGTTGTCTTAATCAGCTCATGACCAACCAGTGACGCAGTCATGTTACGAAACATGGCCTTGCGATGCGCACTGGTCCTGCTGAACTTACGACCACTTTTACGATGACGCATTGCTCTGATTCCTTACCTTAAACTAATCGGCAATCAACCGCCCAAAACCCGGTCGTCGCCACGAAGGCTAGCCGGCGGCCAGTTATCAAGACGCATACCCAGAGACAAACCTCGAGACGCCAAAACGTCCTTGATCTCGGTGAGCGACTTCTTACCAAGGTTAGGCGTCTTCAACAGCTCAACTTCTGTGCGCTGGATAAGATCGCCGATGTAGTAAATATTTTCCGCCTTCAAGCAGTTAGCTGAACGCACTGTCAATTCCAGATCATCAACCGGGCGCAACAGAATCGGATCAATTTCTTCCTCTTCTTCGACGCGTTCTGGTTCTTTTTCATGATCAAAATCAACAAATACCGCTAGTTGCTGCTGGAGTATCGTGGCTGCCCTGCGAATTGCTTCTTCAGGATCTATTGTGCCGTTGGTCTCCAGATCAATAACCAGCTTGTCCAGATCGGTGCGCTGCTCTACCCGTGCGCTTTCCACGGAATAGGCTACACGACGAACAGGGCTGAAGGTCGCATCCAGTTGCAGACGTCCGATGGCGCGGGTTTCGTCTTCGTCGAGACCGCGCTGGTCCGCAGGCTCATAGCCACGACCACGGGCCACACGAAGACGCATGTTCACTTCACCATTTTCACTCAGGTGACAGATCACATGGTCCGGATTGGAGATCTCGACATCATGGTCCAGCTTGATATCGCCGGCTGTAACGACGCCCGGACCTTTCTTGCTAAGCGTAAGCTCAGTATCGTCCCGACCGTTCATTTTGACCGCAACGCCTTTGAGATTCAGAAGAATCTCAATAACGTCCTCTTGGACACCCTCAATTGCGCTGTACTCGTGCAAGACACCATCAATCTGCGCTTCGGTAACGGCGCAGCCAGGCATCGAAGACAAGAGAATACGACGCAACGCACTGCCCAAGGTATGACCGAAACCTCTTTCAAGAGGCTCCAGCGTGACCTTGGCGCGAGTGGCACCGGATTCTTTCACGTCAATGGTACGAGGTGTCAATAACTCTTGTACTGAACGCTGCATAGACGCCCCTATCTACTATCGTTGCTAACTGGGCTTTACTTGGAGTAAAGCTCGACGATGAGGTTCTCGTTGATGTCGGCCGGCAATTCAGTACGCTCAGGCACTGAACTGTAAACGCCAGACATCTTAGCGGCGTCGACCTCTACCCAGCTCACCGCTGCACGGCTCGATGACAGATCCAGTGCGCCTTTAACACGCAGCTGATTTCTGGCTTTTTCGCGTACACTCACAACATCACCCGGCTTGACCTTGTAGGACGCAATGTTCACGACCTTGTCGTTAACCAGAATCGCTTTATGAGAGACGAGCTGACGGGACTCAGCACGGGTAGAACCAAAACCCATGCGATACACAACGTTATCGAGACGCGTTTCCAGGAGCTGCAGCAGGTTTTCACCGGTTGCACCCTTCAAACGGGCCGCCTCTTTATAGTAGTTGCGGAACTGCTTTTCCAGAACGCCATAAATACGACGAACTTTCTGTTTTTCACGAAGCTGTACGCCGTACTCAGACAGACGACTGCGACGCGCGCCATGCATACCCGGTGGAGTCTCAAGATTGCACTTGGAATCCAACGAGCGAACGCCGCTCTTCAAAAAAAGATCTGTCCCTTCACGACGAGACAGTTTGCACTTCGGGCCTATATAACGAGCCATATTCGCTGTCTCCTGTGTTAGACGCGGCGCTTTTTGGGCGGACGACAGCCGTTATGGGGAATCGGTGTCACGTCGGTGATATTCGTGATTTTGTAGCCGCACGAATTCAACGCGCGAACTGCAGATTCACGTCCGGGCCCGGGTCCTTTAACCTCTACGTCCAGGTTTTTAAGGCCGTATTCAGCAGCCGCGTTACCGGCTCTTTCAGCTGCTACCTGCGCAGCAAAAGGTGTACTTTTACGTGACCCACGAAAACCGGAACCACCAGAGGTAGCCCAGGACAGAACGTTGCCCTGACGGTCAGAAATGGTCACGATCGTGTTGTTGAAGGACGCGTGTATGTGCGCGACGCCATCAACAACGGTCTTTTTCACCTTTTTACGGGTACGTGTACCTGGCTTTGCCATGTTTGCCTACCTGTTACTTACGAATAGGTTTGCGTGGACCTTTACGGGTGCGTGCGTTGGTCTTGGTGCGCTGACCGCGGACAGGAAGTCCATGACGGTGACGCAGACCACGGTGACATCCGAGATCCTTCAAACGCTTGATGTTCATCTGTACTTCACGACGCAGATCGCCTTCAACGATGCCCTTGCCCACTTCAGTACGAAGTGTCTCAAGCTGCTCGTCGGACAGGTCTTTGACCTTGACGTCCGGCTTAACGCCGGTTGCATCGCAAAGCTTCTGGGCTGTTGTCTTGCCTACACCGAAAATATAGGTGAGCGAGATAACAGCATGTTTGTGATCGGGTATATTGACACCGGCTATACGTGCCATCCAAATTACTCCGCGTTCAAAGCTTTGCTGTGTGAATTTTCCGCCACAAAAAAGGGGCGCGAAATAATAACGCCTGACCCACAGTCGAGTCAAGCGCTATCATTAACACCTCTTTTCACAGGCCAGGGTTGCTCCCGAAGGAATCAGCCTTGGCGCTGCTTGTGACGAGGTTCCGGGCAGATGACTCGTACTGAGCCATTGCGACGAATTACTTTGCAGTTACGGCAAATTTTCTTTACCGAAGCGCGTACTTTCATTGTCGACTCCAGTTTTCAAGGGGAACGGGACTAACCGTTCCGACCATAGCCCTTGAGATTGGATTTCTTCATCAGCGATTCATACTGATGCGACATCAGGTGCGACTGAACCTGAGCCATGAAATCCATCACTACGACTACAACAATCAGCAGTGAGGTGCCACCCAAATAGAAGGGCACATTCCCTGCAACCATCAGAAACTGAGGAAACAGGGAGACTGCTGCAATGTACATTGCACCGAACAGTGTCAGACGGGTCAACACGCCATCAATATATTTGGCAGTCTGATCGCCCGGACGTATGCCCGGAATAAACGCTCCAGAGCGTTTGAGGTTATCCGCGACTTCCTTCGGGTTATACATCAGCGCTGTGTAGAAGAAACAGAAGAATACGACTGCTGCTGCAAACAGGATGATGTATAGCGGCTGGCTTGGCGCCAATGCCTGAGAGACGTCGCTGAGCCACTCCATACCTTCACCTTGCCCAAACCACTGACCCAAAGATGCCGGGAAGAGCAGAATAGAGGATGCAAAGATAGGCGGTATCACCCCGGCCATGTTCACCTTCAGTGGCAAATGGCTGGATTGCTGAGCAAACACCTGACGCCCCTGCTGACGTTTAGCATAGTTGATAGTCAGGCGACGCTGACCACGCTCCATGAAAACCACAAAGCCAACAACTGCGATCGCAAGCACCGCAATACCAAGCACGAGCAACAAACTCATTTCGCCGTTGCGGGCCTGCTCCAACGTCTGACCGATTGCGCCAGGGAGCCCGGCCACTATGCCTGCGAAGATCAGGAGAGAGATGCCGTTACCGACGCCCCGCTCGGTGATCTGCTCGCCCAGCCACATCATGAACACGGCGCCACTCACAAAGGATACAACCGCCACAAAATGGAAGCTGTAACTATCATTGAAGGTAACACCCTGCGAAGCCAACCCTACAGAAATACCAAAACCCTGAACCAACGCCAGGATAACCGTACCGTACCGCGTGTATTGACTGATCTTCCGACGTCCAGCCTCACCCTCTTTTTTCAGCTGCTCAAGCTGCGGACTGACCGCGGTCATGAGCTGCATGATAATTGAGGCCGAGATATACGGCATGATACCGAGAGCGAAGATACTCATACGCTCGAGCGCACCACCTGAAAACATATTGAACATACTCAGGATAGTGCCCTGATTCTGTTCAAACAGTGCTGCCAGTCGGTCGGGGTTAATACCTGGCACCGGAATATGGGCACCTACCCGGTACACCAACAATGCCAGGAAAACAAACCAGAGCCGCGATCGCAGCTCTGCCAGTCCTTTTCCCGCGCCCGCAGGCAATGATGCGTTCTTGGCCATTTAGCCCTCGACTCGCCTAGTCTTCGACTTTACCACCCGCGGCAGAAATTGCCTCGCGTGCGCCTTTGGTTACACGAAGTCCCTTCACGGTCACTGCACGGTCAAGTTCACCGGACAAAATAACCTTGGCTTCGCGAATTTCGTCACGGATGATGTCAGCCTTTTTAAGAGCAGCAAGATCCACGATATCTCCTTCAACTTTCGCCAGTTCGTTCAGGCGAATTTCAGCAACGTAACGCTGCTGACGCGACGTAAAGCCGAACTTCGGCAGACGACGAGCCAAAGGCTGCTGGCCACCCTCAAAACCAGGAGAAACCGTACCCCCGGAGCGGGCCTTCTGACCTTTATGACCACGGCCGCCGGTTTTGCCGAGACCGCTTCCGATACCACGACCTACACGCCTTGCGGCAGGACGTGAACCGGGCTCTGGACTAAGTTCGTTCAGACGCATCCTAGTTCTCCTCAACCCGAACCAGGTAATCTACCCGGTTGATCATACCGCGAATGGAAGGTGTATCTTCCACTTCAACAGTGTGACCGATTTTGCGAAGACCCAAGCCCTTTACACACAATTTGTGCTTGGGCTGACAGCCTATTGGGCTGCGGGTCAGAGTTACTTTGATCGTTTTTGCGTTCGCCATGACTTCAACCCAGAATCTCTTCGACGGATTTACCGCGCTTGGCTGCAATATCTTCAGGCGCCTGAGTGGCCTGGAGACCCTTGATGGTGGAACGTACCACGTTCACCGGGTTGGTAGACCCATAACACTTCGACAGTACGTTCTGAACCCCTGCAACTTCAAGTACGGCGCGCATCGCACCACCGGCAATAATACCTGTACCTTCGGAAGCCGGCTGCATGTAAACCTTCGAGCCGCCGTGTTGGGCTCTCACAGCGTACTGCAGAGTGGTACCATCAAGCGGCACATCTACCATGTTCTTACGTGCAGCTTCCATTGACTTCTGGATAGCAACTGGCACTTCACGTGCCTTGCCGCGACCAAAACCAACGCGTCCTTTTCCGTCACCTACAACGCTCAATGCTGTGAACGCGAAGACGCGACCACCCTTGACCACCTTAGCGACGCGATTGACCTGAACCAGCTTTTCCTGGAGCTCAGGCGCCTTCTGATCGTTAACGCTCATCTTCTCCACCTCTTAGAATTGCAAGCCAGCTTCACGGGCTGCGTCGGCCAAAGCCTGCACGCGACCATGATAACGGTAACCGGAGCGGTCAAAAGCGACCTGCTCAACACCTGCCGCTTTGGCGCGCTCAGCTATTAGCTGACCGACCTTTTTAGCGGCGTCCACGTTACCGGTTGCACCCTGGCGCAATTCCTTATCCAACGTGGAAGCAGTGGCAATTACCTTGCTGCCATCTGCCGACGTAACCTGAGCGTACATGTGACGCGGGGTGCGATGAACGCACAAACGTGTCGTACCCAGTTCACGGATCTTCATGCGCACCTTGCGTGCGCGACGCAATCTTTCGTTATTCGCGCTCATAGTCCCGCCTTATTTCTTCTTGGCTTCTTTACGTCTTACCTGCTCATCCGCATACCGCACACCTTTGCCTTTGTAAGGCTCGGGTGGACGGAACGCGCGGATTTCCGCAGCGACGTGGCCAACCTGTTGCTTGTCGATACCGCGAACCACAACTTCCGTATTGGATGGAGTTTCAACGGTAATCCCCTCGGGCAGCTCATACTCAACCGGGTGAGAGAAACCCAGCGTCAGATTAAGCTTCTTACCTTGCGCCTGGGCCCGGTAACCTACACCGATCAGCTGGAGCTTTCGCTCAAAGCCTGTCGATACACCGGTCACCATGTTGTTGACCAACGCGCGGGTTGTGCCAGCGAGAGCGCGGGACTGTTGGGCACCATCACGGGCAGCAAAACGAAGAAGATTTTCTTCCTGTTTTACTTCAACCGCCTGGTGAATTGAAATCTCAAGCGCTCCTTTGGAGCCCTTTACACTAATTTCCTGTCCGTTCAGCTTAACCTCAACACCGGAAGGCAGCACGACAGGATTATTGGCAACCCTGGACATGTGTTTCTCCTAGAATACGGTGCAGATGACTTCGCCACCTACGCCGGCAGCACGTGCGGCACGATCAGTCATTACGCCCTTGGACGTAGACACGATCGCGACTCCCAAACCACCGGATACTTTCGGTAGCTCCCCAGTGCCTTTGTACTGGCGCAGGCTCGGCCGGCTAACCCGCTTGATCGACTCTATAACCGGCTTGCCGCCGAAATACTTCAGAGTGATCGTGAGCTCGGGCTTCACGTCAGCTGTAACGGAAAAATCCGCAACATAGCCTTCGTCCTTGAGGACTTGGGCCACAGAGATTTTCATTTTTGAAGACGGCATCTTAACGTCTGCTTTCGATGCCATCTGTGCGTTGCGTATACGAGTTACCATATCCGCAAGCGTATCTTGCATACTCATTGGTATGAGGCTCCTGATCTTTTTAGTTGTGCAGCGGCTTGCCGCACCGCTTACCAACAGGCACCCTGACCGAAGCCAGGCTACCTATCTTACCAGCTTGCCTTGGTCAGACCCGGAACGTCGCCACGCATGCCGTACTCGCGGAGTTTAATCCGTGAGAGTTCGAACTTGCGTAGAACGCCGTGGGGACGACCAGTCACCTGGCAACGATTACGAAGACGCGAAGGAGACGCATCACGAGGAAGCGCTTGAAGCTTCATCTGTGCGTTCCAACGGTCATCATCGCTGGTATTGGGGTTCTTGATAATCGCCTTGAGCCCTGCGCGCTTCGCTGCAAACTTTGCAACGGTTTGCTCACGCTTGAGCTCACGGTTCTTCATTGAAACCTTAGCCATTACGTTCGTTCCTTTATTTCTTGAACGGAAACCCGAAAGCCTTCAACAGCTCACGACCTTCATCGTCGGTATCGGCATTGGTGGTAATCGTGATATCCATCCCGCGGATCTTATCGACTTTGTCGTATTCGATCTCAGGGAAGATAATCTGCTCACGCACACCCATGCTGTAGTTACCGCGCCCGTCAAAAGACTTGGGATTCAAACCGCGAAAGTCACGAATGCGGGGAACCGCAATGTGTACCAGGCGATCAAAGAAATCCCACATACGCTCGCCGCGCAGGGTAACCTTGCAACCAATCGGCCAACCTTCACGGATCTTAAAACCCGCTACTGATTTCCGCGCTGTAGTAACAACCACTTTTTGACCTGCCAGGCGTTCTAGATCCGCCACGGCATTCTCTATAAGCTTTTTGTCACCAACCGCTTCGCCGACACCCATGTTCAGGGTAATCTTTTCGATACGCGGCACCTGCATAATGTTCGTGTAACCGAACTCTTTCTGCAGGGCAGGTATCACTTCCTTGCTGTACTGCTCTTTCATGTTAAGCATCGTAACCACCACCGCTTACTGGTTATCGACAGCTTCTTTCGTCGCTTTAAAGATCCGCATTTTCGCGCCGTCTTCCTTGATCTGGAAGCCAACACGATCGGCTTTGCCGGTCTGCGAATTAAATACAGCCACGTTGGAAGCCTGGATAGGCGCTTCTTTTTCGACGATGCCACCAGGGGTGCCCAGCATCGGGTTTGGCTTGGTGTGTTTCTTCATCATATTGATTCCGGAAACAAGCACCTTACCATCGTCCTGAACTTTCAGGACTTTACCACGTTTGCCTTTGTCTTTCCCCGTAGTGACGATTACTTCGTCATCTCGTTTGATCTTTTTCATAACCGGCCTCTGGTCCTTTAAAGTACTTCGGGTGCCAGTGAGATAATTTTCATGAACTTCTCATTACGCAGTTCACGGGTAACCGGTCCGAAGATACGGGTACCTATAGGTGCGTCCTGAGCGTTCAGAAGTACAGCCGCGTTGCCGTCGAAACGGATCAGCGACCCGTCGGGACGGCGAACACCCTTGCGAGTGCGAACTACTACAGCTTTAAGGACTTGGCCCTTTTTCACTTTCCCGCGGGGGATGGCTTCCTTAACGGTCACCTTAATTACATCCCCTACGCTGGCGTAACGCCGGTGTGAACCGCCCAGGACCTTAATGCACATCACTTGACGCGCACCGCTGTTATCCGCGACTTCAAGCATTGTCTGAGTCTGAATCATCGTTGTTCTCCGGGCGCTTTACACCTTGGACGCATGTTCGATGACTTCAATCAGAGCCCAACTCTTGGTCTTAGAGACCGGACGGGTTTCCTGAATGGTCACTTTGTCACCGATATTGCACTGATTGCTCTCATCGTGAGCGTGTATCTTGGTTGAACGCTTCATGTACTTACCGTACAGAGGATGCTTTACC
>NZ_DRGY01000088.1 GCF_011049865.1 Marinobacter antarcticus
CAGGGCCGTGAGGTGCCGATTCCATTTGGGCCCTACCTTGCGGCTGCAGGCTTGCTATGTTTATGGTTTGGCGTTGAGATTCAGGAGCTGTGGTTCCGGTGGTTAGGGGCTTGACGAAAAAAATAGCCGTTATCGGGCTTACAGGTGGAATCGGGTCTGGCAAATCCACGGTTGCACGGCAATTCGCAACCCTGGGGGTGCACTGGGTGGATGCGGACGATGTGGCCCGGGGAGTCGTTGCGCCGGGCATGCCTGCGCTGGCGCTCATTGGCGAACATTTCGGGCAGGATATACTGAACAACGACGGAGCACTCAACCGAGCTCGACTGCGGCAGATTGTGTTTGAACAGCCCGAGCAACGCGCCTGGCTCGAAAGCCTGCTACACCCCATCATTCGTGAAGAATTGGTTCGCCAGCTTCACCCGTTGGATTATACTTTACCCTACGTTCTGCTAGTCTCGCCTCTGCTTCTGGAAACAGACCAGCACCAACTGGCGGAGCGAGTGCTGGTAGTGGATGTACCGGTAGAGATGCAGATAGCGCGTACGGTGGCCCGTGACACCAATTCCCGCGAGCAGGTCGAGCGCATTATCGCCGCGCAAATGCCACGGGAACAGCGCGTTGCCAAAGCCTATGCCGTGATTGACAACAACCAACCCCAAAGCAAGGTCGCAGCCAAGGTACATGCATTACATAAAACGCTCATGGAGGACTTTGGCTAAAGCGTCTCATTTCAGATTCGGCCCGGCGGGCGCATGGTTTCTGACCGCACCACTCCTCGCAATCAGTTTAAACAGCTACGGCGTAGAGCCAGTGTTCAACGTTCAGGAGCATTCTATTCCCGATACACTGAAGCCTGACGCGCTGCCCTTATCGTTTTACACGTTTGAGCCGCAAGAGTATTGGGCCGAACCCAACGATTCCTACTGGATGGGTTTCAGCAACTTTATTTTGCGACAGGAGCGACTTCAAAGCCCAAAGGTTCAGTCCTTTGGGCAGTGGGCAGACCGGACTCTCTCGGGCGAGGTTCATAACCTGCCCCATAACGGAAGCTACCTGCGCGTTGGTTTCGCCACCAAATCCGAATACGGCGATCCGGCGCAATTCAAGCCGGAGGTGCGGTTCCGCCTGGATGTTCCCACCACGCGGCGCAAACTGCGGCTGGTTATCGAAAGCGAAAACAACGAACTCATTCCCCTGGAAGAGCGCCAGCGGGACCGGCAACTGACCGAGCCCGACCGCACAGAAGGCCAGACGACCGGCGCCTTTCGGTATCTTTCACAGATAGGCGACGCCATCAACCTCTCCAACGATTTTGGTGCTCGCCTGCATTTCCCCCCGGACGCTTTTTGGCGAATGACCGCAGAAAAACGCTGGAAACCCGATGCGACCTGGAACCTGCGAGCGCAGCAGCGATTTTACTATTATCACCAGAATGGCTGGGGTGCGCGAACCTGGTTCAGTGCCATTCGGAACATTGGTAATGGCTGGCAATTCGGATCGTCCTCCGAGCTGGAATGGGTTCACAGTGACAGCAAATTTGTGGCCGCACAGATTTTCAGCACCTATAAACGCCTTAACAACCGCTCAACCGTGTCTCCGCGTATCGGAGTAATCGGTGAGAGCCAGCCGGGCTGGCGCACAACCTCGGCTTTTATGGACCTCACCTGGCGCTACCGGCTTTACAGCAACTGGTTGTTTGCAGAACTGATACCCGCATTAACCTTTCCGAGAGAAAAAGCGTTCAAAGACCAGGGCTCCGTTCTGTTCCGTGTAGAAATGTTTTTCTCCGGTAGCATTAATCCCGACTTCTAAAACCAGGCGTCAAATACGGAGGATGAATTTAGAACCAATGCCCAGACACGATTCAAAACCAGCCTCCGACGCTCTGGCATTGACGCCTATAGCCATCACCCGCTCCTGCTTCAACGACAAATTTGGCGTGCCACGCCAGCCTGGCCTCACTCGCTACGCCAGAGCCGATTTAATCATTCAGCCACCCTATAACCGGGAAGATGCGTTTCGAGGGTTGGACACCGCCAGCCATCTGTGGCTGATCTTCCAGTTTCACGAAGCCGTGCGCGCCGAGTGGCGGCCCGTGGTTCGACCACCTCGCCTGGGAGGCAACCAGAAAATGGGCGTATTCGCCAGTCGTTCACCCTTCCGGCCCAACAGCCTTGGGCTATCGGTGGTGCGTAATGAGGGGCTGGTGCAAAAAGGCGACCATCTGGCGCTGCAAATAAGCGATCACGACCTGATTGATGGCACGCCGATTCTGGACATCAAACCCTATCTGCCGTTTGCGGACTCTGTACCCGATGCCGGGTTGGGTTGGGCGGACACAGCACCCACCGAACGCCTGGAGGTCGTTTTTCTGCCGGAGGCTGAGGCCCAGCTTGCCGTGTTATCACCGGAGCACTACCCGGATCTGAAGCTGCTTATAACCGATATTGTGAGCTACGACCCCCGCCCTTCCTTTCGCCGAGGCCGTGATGAAGCGCGTATTTACGGCGCGCACCTTTATGATTTGAACGTTCGGTTTCGGTTTGTGAATGATCATTCACAGAAACGTGTCGAAGTGCTGACGGTCTGTTAGACTTCCGTTGGTGATTTAGTAGTCGACACAGGGAATTCGTGCCTTGCCTTCAATTCGTTTCTTCACGCGTATAGGTATTCGGCCGCTGGCCATGCGGCTGCTCGTGTATGTGCTGCTATTCAGCCTTGTACTTTCTCTGGTCGCAACCGGAGTGCAGATGATCGGCGAGTTTGAGCGCCGTAAATCGGATCTTCAGGAAACCCAGGTACGCGCCGCAGGGCTTGTGTCCGGCGGCATGAGCAACAACATTTGGCTGATGAATTTCAGCGAGGTGGCCAACAGCCTGGATGACATACAGGCATTGGAAGCCATTCATTACGCCAAGGTTGTAACCTCCTCCGGTGAGGAGTTCTCCGCAGGTGGCTATCCGGAAGGCCGGGTCATTTCACAAACCTTCCCGCTGATATTCGATCGTTCCACCATCAATGGCCCGGAGAAAGTGGGCTCGCTTATCATCGCCTCGTCAATTGAGCAGGTTTATTCCGAATTGCGCAACGGCGCTCTCATTAACCTGCTGTTCCAGTCGATTGTCGTTATGCTTGGCACGCTGGGGCTCATGTTGATTGTTCGCTTCACGCTTTCCCGACATCTGGAAACCATGGCGGATTATGCCGCGCGGCTAAACCTGGATGCCCTGGTGGACCCACTCAGGCTAAAACGCAAACTGCCCCGAACCCCCGATGAGCTTTCAGAACTTGAGCAGGCCCTTAACAAAATGCGGCTTCAGATTCTGGAAGACACCCGCTCACTCCGGCAAACCACCATTCTGTCTCAGGGCGAGCGGGATGAGGCAATACGGGCCAACCGGGCAAAAAACCAGTTCCTTGCCAATGTAAGCCATGAGCTGCGCACCCCTCTGCAGTCCGTTATTGGCTACGCCAGCCTGCTTAACGATACGTCTCTGGACCAGGATCAGCGAGAATACGTACACACGCTGCTAAGCGCGTCAGAAGGCCTCTCTGCGATCATCAACGATCTGCTGGACATTTCCAGTATGGAAGCTGAAAAACTCGTAATGGAGGATATTCCGTTTGATCTGCGCGAAACCCTGAACGATCTGGTGCACATGCTGGGCGACCGGGCGCGGGAGAAAGGGCTCGCACTGGAATTACGAATCGACGAAGAGTTGCCCTGGGCTTTAAGGGGCGATCCCGTGCGAATTCGCCAGGTTTTGCTGAACCTGGTGTCCAACGCCATAAAATTTACAGATTCCGGGCACGTGTTGATCAGTATTGAAGTACTGGGGCGTCGGGATGAGAACGTGCGTTTGCGCCTGGCGGTTGAAGATACCGGCATTGGCATTAACTCGGAAGATATTCCACTGGTGTATGAGCCGTATATGCAACTGGGCCAGAGATTTCAACGGCAACTACCCGGGGCCGGGTTGGGGCTGACCATCTGCCGCCAGCTCGTCGACCTGATGGACGGCTCTATGGATCTGGAAAGCCAACCCGGAGAAGGCTCTACATTCTGGATTGAACTTATGTTGCCCGCAGCGCCAGATAACGCATCACGCGTGCGCCCGGATACGCGATTGGTAAAAGGCAAGCGCGCTCTGGTGGCCGATTCCTACGAGCTGTCGCACAAGATTACGCTGGAAATGCTGTCGCGCCATGACGTGCACATTGAGGCTGTTAAATCCGCAGGCGAGGCGTTGACATCGCTACGCCTGGCGTTCGACAGTCGGGAACCGTTTGACGCCATTATTCTCGACGGCTTTTTGCCGGATATGGACAGCGATCTGCTGTGCCAACAGATTCGGGGCAATCCTTTATGGGCGGATATGCGCCTTTTGATTCTGTCATCCAATCCTCAGCGCGGTGATGCGGAGCACTTTCGTCAGGCAGGCGCAGACGCCTTCCTCAGCAAGTCCCTGCGCGAATCCTGCCTGACGCAAATTCTTAATCAGCTATTCACGGATGCCACCAAGGATGGGCGGCGATTTCTTACCCGGTTTTCTCTGCAAACCAGCAGCGATACTGAAAAGCGTCGCGAACTTACGTCCCGCCGCATGAGGGTGCTACTGGTAGAAGATAATCCGGTGAACCGCACGCTAACTCGCAGGCTGCTTGAAAAACTGGGGTGCGACGTGATGACGGCGAACGATGGCGAGGCCGCATCCAGCTTGTGGCGGTGGCACCCGTTTGACCTGATATTCATGGACTGCATGATGCCCAGAGTGGACGGCTTTCAAGCCACCCGACGCCTGCGGGCCTGGGAAGACAAGCGCAAGCGGCCACGGGTTCCGGTCGTAGCGCTCACCGCCAGCGCCATGGAGGAGGACGAGGAGCGTTGCCGGCACGCGGGTATGGATTCCTTTGTTGCCAAGCCTGTCAATATTGAAATGCTACGGGCAGTTCTGGAACAATACGCCAACGGAATTCCCGAAAACGCCCCCGTTTAACGATTTGAAAGGTACCCATGAACGTAGAATGCCCCACCTGCAAAAAATCCGTAGAATGGACAGAGACAAATCCCTGGCGACCATTCTGCTCTGAACGCTGCAAACTGATCGATCTTGGCGCTTGGGCCAACGAAGAGTATCGGGTTCCGGCAGAAGACGCGTTTCCGGACGATCTTGATCAGGGCGGAGAAACGACGCGCCACTGACCCTACTCCTCAAATTCGAACCTGTGCCGCGTATTACCGGGGGCTTACACGCTTGTAATTTGTGGTCCCTCGGGCACCCCGTTACCATTCCCCCGATCCCTGAACCGCAATCAAGAAGGTAAAATAATGAAAGTGTCCCGTATTTCCGTAATAGTTCTCTCTTTGGCTGCTGCGCCCGTGTTTGCCAGCGATCTGGATCTGAGCCTGACTAACGATTCCGTAAAGGGCCAGGTTGATTTTTTCGGCAACAACAGCGACATTCAGCTCGGCGCGGGCTACACCTACCACGAAGGTAGCCGCAATATTGCCAACGTCGACTTTCATGCTCAGGGTCGCACCGCGTTGGGTAATCTCCCCACTACCGCCGGGCTTGGCGTGCGCGCTATCGGTTGGGACGGCAACCGTGTTGACGGCGGCGCTTTAGGCCTCGGCGGCTTTGCTACTGTGAACATCCCCAGGGTTCCGGGCCTGTCGTTCACGGGTGGCCTGCACTACGCACCGAGTATTCTTTCTTTCGGCGATTCGGAAAACATGACCAGCCTTGAGCTGCGAGCCAGCTACCGGGTGATCCGAAACGCCGAGGTGTTTGCCGGCTACCGGTACCTGAATACCAAACTGGATTCACCTTACTCAGGCAACATCAACCTGGATGAAGGCGTTATGGCGGGCATGAAGATTTTCTTCTGAACGCGTACAACCTGTTATAATTGTGAAAGGATACGCCGGACATAGCCAAAATATCGTTTGGATACAAGGGCTTTCCGGGCACACAAACAGGTTATACGAGAGGTTTTATGCTCCCCCCGATGCGCACGCTGATGCTGATTGTTCCTTTGATCGCTTTCGCTTTGGGGGGCGCTTTATATGTGCCGTCAGAGCGCTCGGCTGGTGACTACTCGGGCTCGGAAGCGGCGCTCAGTTCGCTGCCCAAGCTGCCCGCCTGGGCTCGCGAAGATCTCCCGGACTTCTCGGGGTACCAGGACGCCACCGAGAAAAAAGTCGCTTTTTTCTCGTTCCTTTATCCTCGCATCGTGCTTGCCAATTCCCGCATCCTGATTGAGCGGGACTATCTTGATAGCCTCGCCTCCAAAACCACACTGTCGAAGCAGGAACACGCCTGGTTAGCCGCTCAATCCAAGCGTTTGCGCGTTGAGGACGAGCCCGGCAGCCCCGCGCAGTTTGCCTTGCTCAAAAAGCGTCTGGACATCATCCCGCCTTCCCTGATTCTGGCCCAGGCCGCCAATGAATCGGCGTGGGGAACGTCGCGCTTTGCAATTCGCGGGAACAACCTGTTCGGCCAATGGTGCTTCTCCAAAGGCTGTGGCCTGGTGCCCAAGAGCCGCGTCGAAGGCGCCAGCCACGAGGTGGCCTCTTTTGCATCCCCATACCATTCCGTTCGGGCGTACATTCAGAACCTGAACCGGCATACGAGTTATCAGGGCCTGCGCGACACGCGATTTGAAGACAGAAAAGCCAGTGACCCGCTTTCAGGGCTCGCGCTCGCCCGCGGGCTGGCCAGCTATTCCGAGCGCGGCCAGGAGTATGTGAATGACATTCGCTCGATGATTCGTTACAACAATCTGGGCTACTACGATACCCAGTTCAGGACCATCTTGAGTGACCGCAGCCCATCGCACCTGAAGAGCCTGGCATCCGCCAAGGCTGAGCAGGTTCTGCTTCCCGCTCAGAAAACGGATGCTTCGGCTGAGGGCTGATGCTAATTAACCTCTGATACGTGGCAACCACGGTATTCTCACGGGTTTTGAACAATATTTAGTCACGGGTAGCCAGGACGCTACTCATCACAGAAAGGAACTCTGATCATGAGCAATCTGATTGCCGCCTGCGTCGGCGACATGCACGTTTGCCCTATCAAAGGGCACGGCTCCTCCCCCATCATGCAAAATGGCTCCGACATCCTTGTTGAAGGAAAACCCATTGCCCGAGTAGGTGATGTGACCGGCTGCGGTGCTGTGATTACCCAAGGCTACCCGCTGGCGCTGGCCGACGGCATGCCCGTAGCTTACTTGGGCAGCCCCACCAATCACGGTGGCTCCATTGTGAGCGGTAATCCACGCGTTATTCTAGGCGTCGCTACCAACACTGCACCGATTGTGGATTTCGCCATGGCTGGTGCACTGGATAACAAGGGCCAGCTTACCCCAGGCGCCAAAGAGCTTCTGAACAAAGACCCACAGGAATTTGTGCGTCGTGCCGCCCAGAAAGGCGCATTGATTGACGAAGGCATACCAGACGAATCACCTGATAATTCGTCCGAAGAAGAGGACCGTCCCAAGATCCGGGTAGAGGCCGGACTCTTTTTTGATGGCACTGGTAATAGCCGCGGCAACACCCAAGCCTACCAGCAAAAGCTTGACGAATGCCTGACGGCCAATGCCGTCGGATCCATATCGGAAGAAGAATGCAGCAATGAGCTGTCGCAGGTGATGGAAGGCAGTTATCTCAATGCCGAAACCAACGTATCAAAGCTGGAAACGCTTTACTTCAAGGACACCATAGAGAAAGACGGTTCTCCCACTCACCGGCTATCCGTTTATATCTCGGGTGTGGGCACCAAACTTGGTGAGCTTGATGACGGCCAAAGTATGGGGTTGGGACTTGGAGAACAGGGTATTCTCAAGAAGATCGAGGAAGGGGCTGCTGACCTTGTAGTGCAACTGAAGCGCTCCGTTTACGAACTGATAGATGAGCTGGTGCTGGATGTCTTTGGTTTCAGTCGCGGGGCAGCCACCGCCCGGCATTTTGTTAGCCGGGAAATTTATGACACAACTGGCTCTTTGTACGGTGAATACAAAGGGGCCTTGGTCAGAGCTTTCGAACGAGAAGGCATCCCGTGGCCGAAGAAAATGACGGTTCGGTTTCTGGGATTGTTTGACACCGTTGCGGGAGTTGCCGATGTCGGTAATCTGGATTTCTCCGCTCACGATGCTGAAACCGGACGCATCAACGTTAACCTAAAACCGGACCATGCCCAGCAAGCCGTCCAGTTTGTTGCCCGGGATGAGCGCCGGCACAACTTTTCATTAAACAGCCTTCGAAGTGAATCAGGCAACTTGCCTGATAATTTCAACGAATGGGTTCTTCCGGGCGCACACTCCGATATCGGTGGAGGTTACCCAGACAGGTTTCATGAGCGAATTGAAGTTCGCCCGCCATTGGTGATTACAGGCAAAAACCGCCGAAACCCTGAGGCCAGCTTTGAGTTCTCACGCATGTTGCAGGAGCGGGCACTCATTAAAGGCGAAGGTTGGATTGGTTCACACAATCCACTGGCGACTTTGGAAATTGAACAAAAACGCCTGCCGATGCTGCCAACCCAGCCGAGTTTGAGTGGGAACAATGTGGCTTTGCATCTCTGGCTAGACCGTCAAGTTCGGGGCGAATACTCTAGAATCCCCCTGTATCTGATGCACAAGTTGGCGGTTGATGCCGGTGTGCCTTTTGAACCAGTTCCCACGGATAATCCTCAGTTTGTACTTCCCACAGAACTAATGACTATCGCCCGAAATCTTGCCGCTTACGTCTGGCATGGCCAAAACTTGCTTGTATCATCTGAGTCCAAAGCCCTGCTCAAGCAACGGTATATCCATCACTCCGACCATTATCTGGAAATCGGGCCGATGTATCCGTTAAGGCCCGCAAAAAGTGGCCGTCGGGCTATTCACCCTAACGAGAGCCAGTGAATGGATGGAAACCAATATGGGTATTAAGCGTTGGATGTTCAGCCTCTGTATTCTGGTTCTGGTCGGGTGTTCGGAATCGACGGAATTGGAAGGATCAAGACACGGCCCAAATGGCACCTACAGAAGTATCGGTGTTGTCGCACCGAAACACTATGATGTCTGGGTTGATAAGTTTTTCGTTGAATCCTTGTCTGAGGACATTGGCTGGCGGGCACCTATTGGTATCGTTTCCTGCTGTTGGCAAAAGCCATTTGGAGCTATGGCAGACTGGCAAACCATGCCAGAGGTGTTTCTTATTCGCTGGTTCTCATTCGCGGAGCAACAATCCTATGAGGCTTTGATACAACTGGAAAGCCCAGATGAAATTGAAGAAAAGATGAAAGAAATAGCGCCTTTTGAGAGCTATGGCGAAATAGCAGAGCGCCCGCGAGACGTATTAGTTCTCGGGCTGGCACCCGGAGGGACGGTCGTCGTGTGGATTATGAATCGGGGTGAGAACGCTATCGAAGTCGGGCGATATCAAGGGAAAAAAATTGAAACCCATCGAGAGCACTATCGCGAGATTACGGAGCGCTATAATCACGATCACGGCCAATTTTTGCAAGAAAACGGCATTGAGCTTGAAGGTTGGTAATCCGGGCTGTGAGTTAGTCACCACATAACCAGATGCTGGTGGTTTGCCCTTCCAGTCCATAAACTTTGCCGCTCACGTCTGACATGGTCAAGACTTGCGGCTTCCGCCTGAGTCCAAAGCCCAGATAAAATTGAAGAAAAGATGAAAGAAATAGCGCCTTTTGAGAGCTATGGCGAAATAGCAGAGCGCCCGCGAGACGTATTAGTTCTCGGGCTGGCACCCGGAGGGATGGTCGTCGTGTGGATTATGAATCGAGGCACTTGAAGCGTTACAGTAATCCCAGTTCCCGGGCACGAACGATCGCCTGGGTGCGGGAGCGCACTTCCAGCTTGGCGTTTATACGCCGGGCGTGGGTTTTAACGGTATGCAGCGAGATATGCAGTTTGTCGGCGATTCCCTGGTTCGACAGCCCTTTGGCGATCAGTTCGAGCACACCCTGTTCGCGCTCACTGATGGGCTCGGCCAGCATCGCAAACAACGAGTTGCCGCCTATGCCAAACAACTGGCCCAGAGCTTTTCGAAACGGGGTGTCGGGAAGCTGACCGTAAACCTTTTCCATCAGATCTTTCAGCTCGAGCCTCAATTCTGAAAATGGGCTGATGAAGTGCTCTTTTTCCGCCTCGGCTATTACCGAAACGACTATTTTCTGAGCGGCTGCAACACCTTTATCCTCGCTTACGAGTATGGCTTCTAACAATCGCATATGAATATCCACACCCCAAGGGATGGCTTCATCGTAGCGTTTGCGCGTGGTAGCAAGGGTTTCCCGGGCCTTCACGGTTTCGCCCCGAGCGAGATCCAACCGCACCTGAAGACAGTCCAACAGCCCGGGCATCATCGGAAACAATTCCGGCACACAGCCGGCATCACGATAGGGTTGCAGCCGCAACAGCGCCTGGGCGACACTTTCAAGCTGATTCTGAGCCAGCCAGCAACTGGCTTTTAATGCTTCGAGGACTGGCACGTAGAGCGATTCGTCCACCTGCCAGGTGTGCATGGTTCGCTCTGCTCGACCGATCCAGACAAACGCGTCTTCCAAACGGTCCTGAGAGCGGCACATTAGCACTCGAATAGCCATTGCCAACAACAGCCCGAGATCCCGGGTCTGCTCTGCATGGCGACCACAGGTTACCAGCAATCGGTCTGCCTCTTTTTCGCGCCCCTGATGCCAAAGCACCAGCACCAGATTCAGTTGAAGCCGTGTTTCCCCGATTCGGGCTGGTCGCGCAAGCTCTTGTATAACCGTGTCCAGGCCGGTTCGCAGCAACTGCTCTGCGTGCCTGAGTGCGCCTTTGCCCAATTCAATTCGGGCATGGGAATAAACCGCCAGCGCTTCGGAACCCGAGTCACCGGCCTCCCGGGCCAAGCGGGAGGCCGCGCGATTGGCCTCCCGGGCTTCTGAAAACCGCCCGGATGCGCACAAAGCACTGGCGCGAACCATCTGCGTGACCAATTGGCCCTGAGTTGACAGTTCGCGCCCGGAAAGCGCGCGCTCGGCCATTTTCAGCGCTGGCGCCACCTGCCCTTCCCCACGCAGGATAAACGCGCTGAGCGCCCAGATTCGTGTTTCATGCTCCTGCCGGCTTTGCGGATCCATACCGTCGATCAGCGCCCGCGCCTGGCGAAACTGACCGCCAATGGCGTGCACCCAACTGTAGACAATTCTTAACCTGGGGCTGCGTTCGAGCAACGGTGCCGGCAGGCTTTTGCGTAAACGCAGTAACGACGCCGTGTCCTGTCCCAGCAAAAGCGCCTCGGAACCCTCAGACGCGATACGGATCACTTCCTCCGCATCACCGGCCAGCAACGAGTACTTCAACGCCTCGGGAAATTGATTGCGGCTTCCGAACCATCGGCTCGCCGCCAACATTCTGTTGGTATGACCCGCCATGATGGGTGTTCTCAACCACTCCATCAACAATGGGTTTAGCCGATACCAACGTCCCCAGCCTGGCATTATTTTTACAGGCAATCCCCGCTCGCAGGCCTCTGAAGGCAGCAAAGCGCCGTCTGGAATAAGAGATTCGCATTCCAAAAATAACTCGTCGGAGCACAATCCAAGTTCTGACATAGCTCTCAAGGAGCGCATTTGCCCGGGCGTCAGGCCTCCTAATACGGATTCTTTTAAAAACCGTTCAACACCGGGTGTTTCTGTCACCGCATGCCGTTCGGAGCTTTGCTGAATGTCCCGACGGTAAAGAGCCAACGGCGTAGGCCAGCCCTCCGTAAGATCGTACAAATGATCTATTGCAACGCTGGTTAACGGTTGATCACCCAGAACATCCCGAAAAAACTCAAAGGTTTCGCTTCGGCTGAACTCAAGCTTTTCTGTGCCTATGCGGGTATACCGGTTTTCCAGCTCCAGGGCGTGGGTTTCATAAGGCAACGCCCGCCTTGAAAGCATGGCGATTGAGAAGTGAGGGGGAATGGCAACAACCAACTGCTGCAACAAGGCAACGACAGCCGGGTTGGTAATGTGGTGAAGCCCATCCAACACCAGAACGGAACGCTGCCCCGGCTCTGCCTTTTTCAAGCCCATCAGCATGATTGCAAGGGCATCCGGGAAGGAGGCGCCACCTTGCAGGCTGCTTTCCGAAGATTCGGGAATATCCAGCGCTACCGATAACAAACTGAGAAAACGGCTGGGGGCGTTATCCTGGGAGTTAAGCACCAACCATCGGACATTTTCGTCCCCAATGTCCGCTGCCCGGATACCCACCGACATCGTATGGGATTTACCGTATCCGCAGGGCGCTTCTACAAAAATAACACCGCCGGGAATCAATGCGTCGGAGATCAAGGCATTCAGATGAGGACGCGCTAAAGAGTGCGATGGCGCAACAGGCATCTGCAATCTCTGCCTGAGCAAATCTCGTACGAGTTCGCCCCGCTTGAGTCCGTTGTTTGCGGACTGAAACTCGTCATTGGCTGCAAAGCCATCATGGAATGATTTCACACACTGCCCCGGATACGCCTTTAGTATTACAAGAAGGTTAAACCAATAGAGGGGCTGGCTGCAAAGTTTTGACGTGAAAGGAATTTATCCCGCGGCCGTTTTTCAGCGAGAAAACAAAAACGGCGAGCCGAAGCCCACCGTTTTTGAAGATCAACACGCCCGGTTAACGGGTTCCAGCTCTGCGCAACGCGGCCGGAGTGAAATCTCTGGTCTGGCGCTTAACGCCAAACTCGTAGGGATCAACTTCCTCGTTAGTCAGGCCCAGCACCAGATAACGGCCAGACAACAGATCATACAGGGTTTCAACCGCATACCAGGGAACCATCTGATCGTAGAACTGCATAGCGTGGGCTTCTGCTACGCGCCAGAGCTCACCACGGCCATCGTAATGGTCGATTATCGCAGCCTGCCAGGTGTCTTCGTCGATATAGAAATCACGGCGGGCGTAAACGTGACGCTCCCCTTCTTTCAACGTAGCACTGACGTGCCAAACGCGGTGAAGCTCGTAACGGGTCAGGTCTTGATTGATGTGGCCAGGCTTGATGATCTGATCGTAGGTCAGGTTCGGGTCAACCAGTTTGTAGGAATTGTACGGAATGTATATTTCTTTCTTGCCGATCAGCTCCCAGTTATAACGGTCAGGGGCGCCGTTGAACATGTCAAAGTTATCGGTGGTGCGCATGCCGTCAGAAGCCGTACCCGGTCCGTCGTAAGCAACCTGAGGTGCGCGCCGAACCCGACGCTGACCTGCGTTGTATATCCAGGCGCGGCGAGGCTCAGCCACCTGATCAATCGTTTCGTGAACCAGTAGCACGTTACCTGCCAGGCGGGCCGGAGCGGTGATAGCCTGTTTGAAATAAAACAGCACGTTGGCATCTTCGCTCGGCTTGTAATCCGTGAGGTACGTTCTCCAGGTCAGTTCATCCTGAAACTTCACAATGGAATAGGCACCGCTTGCGGTAGGCGTAGCTTGCCCTACGTTACGCTGCACCGAACCACCGCGATATCGCGTGATGTGGTTCCAGATGACTTCCAGGCCATTCTGCGGGATCGGGAACGGGGTAGCGTTCTGGTAGTTGCCGAGGCCGTTACCGTCTTTGATCAGCGTGGTCTCGGTCGCGTTCTTGACCGTCTCATCCATGATGTCTTTTGGGTAGGTCGCTGTACGACGCGTCTCATACACCGGCATCACAAAATCAGGGTACTGTTTGATCATCGCAACCTGGCCCGGAGACAGCTTGTCAGCGTACTCCGAAACGTTGCTCTGGTTAATGGTAAACTCCGGTTTTTCATCCGCGAACGGATTTACATAAATACCGTCGTTTTTGTAATTGGCGGGGGGCTTTGTAAGTCCGCCTGTCCAGGCCGGAATGGCGCCGCCGTTACCGGCTTTTTCGGCACCCATCGGGGTTAACGAATTGCCCAGTTTAGCCGCTTCTTCGGCAGACACCGCGCCCCAGGCCTGACCTGCAACGAGGCTCGCTGCAAGAATGCCCGTGGCCAGTAATTTCTTGTTTAGTTTCATTTACATTACCTCGTTAAATGAATTCTTGGCGACTCAGAATGAGTAAGAAACGCTGGCACTTACGAAGTCCCGGTCGGTTAGCTCATTATACGGCTTGCCGCCGAAAAAGTTTGTGTATCCAATATTGCCAGTGATCCTGTTCTGATATACAGCTTGTATAGACAAACCAATAGCTTTGCTGCCTTCTTTGAAAGCGCCGCCAGGCTGAGGGCTATAACCCTGCACATCATGACTCCACGCCAGCTGTGGCGACAGGTTGATACCCGCAAAAGCATTAAGGTAGCTCCAAACCAGACGGGAGCGATAGCCCCAGGAAAAGTCGGTTGTAAACCCATCGTTGGTACAACTGCTTGCATTGATATTGATGCCTGCCGCGCAGACATCAACCATATTGCCGCCACCAGCGTCGGTAGGAAGCGTACCAACACCAAACGTTCCTGAGCGGCCATAGCGGGCTTCATTAAGACCCGGCAAATCATGAACGTAAGTGGCACCAAACTCGGTGATCAGAGTAAGCCGGCTTGCACCCATTACCTGGTCAAAGAACTTGATCAGTGTGAACTGAGCCTGAGAAACACCAAACTCGTCGTTGCCCGATACTCTTGAGCCTGGCGTAAGTGCACCACCCTGCTCTGCTATGCGTTGTTTTTCCAGCTTACTGACGATGCTGCCGTCAACCGGGTTACGAAGCTGAAGGCCGCCGTAAATAAGCTCGAAAGCGTTCCACTGCAGAGGCATTTTGTCACGATACGAGTACTCGGCACCCAGAGACCACCCACCTGGCGTAGTGGTATTAATACTGATGCCGTACAGGTTAATGTTTTCCGGATATTCAATGAAGTACGAAGGGAAAGGGCTGCTGGAGTCCTTGACGGTTCCACTCACATAAGGCAAACGGCTGTTGTACTTGATGTAATAAAAGCCGAGCTCAGAATCGTTCAACTCGGGAACATACCAGCGCATTGCTACGCCAAACTGATCTTTTGAATCTGCTTCCACGTCGCCAAGACGAGGCGCTACAAACCCCTGAGCCAGGGCCTGGGAATCCGGCAACTGACCGGCTAACAATACAGGGCCACAGCCGTCAGCCGCGAAGTCGTTGGTAGAGAAAAATGTCCCGCAATAGTCGGGGCGAACCGATTCCCAGTCCGTCTGAACGAACGTTTCGAGCGTTACATTCTCGGTGAGACCGGCAGACATATAGAACATCTCCACGGGCAATAACGCATCTTTTAGCTCAGAACCTGGGGCTCGGAACGCGGGCACGTCCACAGGATTGATAATGTTGATGCCGCCTTGGATAAATGTGCTTTCACCCCAACTCAAAACCTGTTGTCCATAGCGAAGGCTGACAGGAACGTCGCCGAAGTACCAGTTCGAAAAAATGTAAGCATCAAGGATTTCGCCGCCGGAAGCATAATCTTTAGCGTTGTCGTTCAACTCACGACGCTGACCTACATAATCAACGGCCCTACCTTCGTCTTTCAATTCGAAATCGTACCAGTAACGACCGCGCAACAAGCCTCCAACACGAGTCAGGTATTGGCTATCAACTGCATAATCGAGGAACAGCTCACTGTTACCTTTTACGATTTTCGAGTAGGTGTCACCCTTTTTAAAGTTCAGGTTGCCATCGTCGTAGTTATTGGTTGATGCGCCCGTGGTGGTGTTGGCAAATTGCGGCCCGAGGTTACCTTGGGCAATCAGACGCCTATCGCGATCTTCAACTCGCCAACCAGCCCCGGCTGAGAGCGTGGTGTTGAACTGGGCTTCCACATCACCGAGATAGAAAGAGTACGCAGATGCCTGACCGGACATGCCGGCCGCCACTGCGACGGCTAGCGGTAATCTTGCCCAACGCTGCCATTGATGTATTTTTTTTGTCATTGGAAGGCTACTCCATTGTTGTTCTGAGTCGCTGCTCTGATTATTGGAATTCACGATGTATCGGAGGTTTCATGCACAGTGCTCGTGATGTAGGCACTATAGCTAACGCTGTCCAGTGCTTTGATCAGTCAAAAGTATGATTTTGCTCTCCGAACCCGCTTACCACCCGATCGACGCCGGGTTTCCTCACACCGCTTCACTATAGACAACAATAATGGATGCAACCACTTTGCTTTTGATGGTTTTTTGGGCCTGTTAAGACTTGTGCTGCGTCTCCAGATATTCCTGCGACTGCATTTCCAGAAGGCGGGATTCCGTTCGTTCAAATTCGAAGCTCAAGCGCCCGCCGGTGTACAGTTCCGTGATCGGGACGGCCGCTGAAATAATGACTTTCACGCTGCGATCGTAAAACTCGTCAATCATATTCACAAATCGCCGGGATTGATCGTCTCTCTCGCCCCCCAAAACCGGAACGTTACTGATAATGATCGCGTGGAACTGGCGCGCCATTTCAATGTAGTCGTTCTGGCTTCGGGGGCCGTCACAGACGTCTTTGAAATCGAACCACACCACGTCATTGGCGTGGGCCTGTGCGGGAATTTTACGACCGTTTATCTCCATCGACTTGCTGTGCTTGCCAGCTTCAACCGCCAACGTATCAAAGCTTCTGCGCAGCGACGTATCGGCTTCTTCACCCAACGGCGTATAGTAAAGGTCGGCCTGTTCCAGGCTTCTCAAGCGGTAGTCGACACCCCCGTCAACGTTCACTACGTCGGTGTATTTTTTAACAAGGGCTATGGCGGGCAAAAACCGCGCCCGCTGCAAACCATCTTTGTAGAGGCCGTCAGGAGCAATGTTTGAGGTGCATACCAGTGTAACGCCGCGCTTGAAAAGGCCGTCCATGAGCGTTGCGAGAATCATGGCGTCGCCGATATCCGACACAAAAAACTCGTCAAAGCAGATCACTCGGGTTTCACTGGCGAACTTTTTGGCGACCAGGTTCAGTGGGTTCTTTTCGCCTTTGACGTTTTTAAGTTCTTTGTGCACTCGCTGCATGAAACGATGAAAGTGCACACGCATTTTGCGTTTAAACGGCAGCGACTCAAAAAAATTGTCCATCAAATAGGTTTTGCCGCGACCGACACCGCCCCAAAAATACAGGCCTTTGACCGGTTCTTCCCGACCTTTTTTCAGCTTGCGGCGCAATTTGGCCATCGCTTTTCCGCGTTCGCTTTCCGCCTCCACCAGTTTGTCGTAAAGTGTCTGAAGACGCCGAACAGCATCTGCCTGGGCCGGATCTGCAAGAAAGTCCGGGCGCTCGAGATCTGTTTGATAGCGCTGCCAGGGGGGTTGATTCTCAATAACTTCAGAAGGCGTAGACGCTGTCATCGGAAAGTCCCTGAGGGTTGATCGTTTATTTTAGGCGGCGCATTGTCGCGTATTTACGGTTTTTTCGCCATGTTGGATGGCTGCGTTAAAATAAGACGTTTAGCGCAGCACGCAAGCATGGGCTCATGAGGCTCCGGGCGTTATACTAGGCCACATGACTTGGCTCATTTTTAAGTAACAGGACGACACAGCATATGACAAACCTGATTCTGGCAGCGATTGCCGCATTGATTGTTGGCATAGTCATCGGAGCATTCGTCGGCCGCTCAGGGCGGGGGTCTTCGCTCCGCCAGCGCCGTTCGGAACAGCAAACAGAAGAACTGCGCAACGAGTACACCCGCTATCAAGCCCAGGTGAACGAGCACTTTATGGAGTCGGCACACCTGCTGCGCCGCTTTAATGATGCGTACCGCGATGTGAATCAGCACATGGCCCGCGGGGCCAATCGGTTGAGCAACGATGAGGAGTTGCGGGCGGAACTGGCGGAAGAAACCTCCCGCAAGCGCCTTGAAGAGGTCAGCGAAGAGGGTGCTGAGCCACCCCGGGATTACGCGCCCAAGACCTCCGGGACACTCTCTGAAGATTTCGGGCTCAATAAAGGTGACAAGACCGCTGAGGCCTGATCAGACCGGGTTATCGCAATCGATAAACCGGTGACTGAGCCCAAACTCTTTCTCTAACGCCACGCCCAGAGCTTTTACACCGTATCGCTCTGTTGCGTGGTGGCCAGCGGCGTAATAATGGATACTGCATTCCCGGGCTACATGGGTGGTTGGCTCAGAGATCTCACCGCTTATATAAGCATCCAGGCCGGCATCAAGGGCGGTATTGATAAAGCCCTGTGCTGCGCCTGTGCACCAACCTACCCTTTTGATCTCTGCTTTGCCGTCGCCCACTCTTAGGGGCTCACGGTGGAGCGCTCTGGCAATGTGCAATCCAAACGTTTCCGGGCTCATCGCTTGCTGGAGCTCACCTTCCCAGACCAGGCCGTTTAGCGGGCGCGGATTCTCGATGCCGAGAACGTCTGCCAACTGGCGGTTGTTACCGTATTCGGGATGGTCATCCAGTGGGAGATGGTAAGCGACGAGACTGATGTCGTTGTCTAACAGCCGCTTGAGACGTTCACGCTTCATACCCCGGATACGCTGGTCTTCGCCTTTCCAGAAGTAGCCGTGATGCACGATAACCATGTCAGCGTTTGCCGCGATGGCCGCTTCGATTAAAGCGCGGGAGGCGGTTACGCCGGTAACGATGGTGTTTACGTCACTTTTACCCTCGACTTGCAGGCCGTTTGGGCAATAGTCCTGAAAGCTTTCCGGTTGTAGCCACTCATTTAGCTTTGAAAGAATGCTGTCGCGGGTTGCCATATGATTTTCTCCTTTGCGCCCCGCTCTGCCCGAATCTTAAAGGCTAGATTGATTCGAGGCCCCGGATCAACGCATCATTCTGCTTTGGAGTACCAATCGTAATCCTTAAGAAGTCGCTGATTCTGGGTTTATTGAAATGACGGACCATGATGCCCTGCTCTCGGAGAGCTTTTGCTAACGCGTCGCCAGACTTTGCTTCGTGGCGCGCGAAGAGGAAGTTAGCTTTGGAGGGCAACACTTCAAAATTCATGCCCTCCAGGCTCTTGGTAACTCGCTCCCGCTCGGAAATAACTCCCTCACAGGAATTCCGGAACCAGGCTTCGTCTTCGTAAGCGGCTTTCGCGCCTGCAAGGGCAAGCCTGTCCAGAGGATAGCTGTTGAAGCTGTTTTTGACACGGTTCAGGGCTTCGATCAAATCCGGATGGCCGATGGCGAAGCCGACTCGCAAGCCTGCCAGTGAGCGGGCCTTGGAGAGTGTTTGGCTGACTAACAGGTTGGGATACTGATCGACAAGCGTGATGGCGGTTTCGCCGCCGAAGTCGATGTAAGCCTCGTCAACCACAACGACACGCTCCGGATTGGCCTGGAGGATTGCTTCAACGTGCTCCAAACCAAGATAACGGCCGGTGGGCGCGTTGGGATTGGGGAAGATGATGCCACCGTTGGGCTGCTTGTAGTCTTCCGGATTGATTTCGAAGCTGTCTGTGAGGGGTACGGTTTTGCCTTCAATTTTGTAGAGGCCGCAATACACCGGGTAGAAGCTGTATGTTATGTCCGGGAACAGGATAGGCTGGCCGTGCTGGAACAGGGCGTAAAATATGTGCGCCAGAACCTCGTCGGAGCCGTTGCCCAGGAAGATCTGTTCAGGCTTTACGCTGTGGTAGCCGGCGATGGTTTGGCGCAGGCTTTCGCCTTCGGGGTCTGGGTACAGGCGAAGGCTGTCGTTGAGCTCGGCTTGTATGGCTTCGATAACCTTTGGCGAGGGGCCAAACGGGTTTTCATTGGTGTTCAGCTTGACCAGGTTCGCCATTTTGGGCTGCTCGCCGGGCACGTAAGGAACCAGGCTACTAACCAGCGGACTCCAGAATTTACTCATGGCTTTTAACCCTGTATTCAGCGGAACGTGCGTGGGCGGTTAGCCCCTCACCCCTTGCCAGAACTGACGCCACCCGCCCCATTCTGTCGGCGCCTTGGGCGCTGAAACCGATAATGGACGAACGCTTCTGAAAATCGTAGACACCCAGCGGAGATGAAAACCGGGCTGTTCCGCTGGTGGGCAGCACGTGATTCGGGCCGGCACAGTAGTCGCCCAGCGCTTCCGCTGTGTAACGGCCGAGAAAGATAGCCCCGGCGTGGCGGATTTCTTCAAGCAGGGCTTCCGGGTCTTCTACCGACAACTCCAGGTGTTCGGGCGCGATACGGTTTGAGACGTTGGCTGCTTCGCTGAGGTCGGCCACGTGAATCAGAGCCGCTCGATCCGCCATGGAGATGCGGATGATGTCGGCGCGCTCCAGGGTGGGCATCAGTTTGTTGATGCTGGCTTCCACGGCATCCAGAAACCCAGCGTCAGGGCTGATGAGTATCGATTGGGCCTGTTCGTCATGCTCAGCCTGGGAGAACAGGTCCATGGCGATCCAGTCGGGATCGGTTTTGCCGTCGCAAATCACCAGGATTTCTGAGGGCCCGGCGATCATGTCGATGCCGACGGTGCCGAAAACTTCGCGCTTGGCGGTGGCAACGAAGATGTTGCCCGGGCCGACGATTTTGTCCACCGCCGGAATGGTCTCTGTGCCATAAGCCAAAGCACCAACGGCTTGTGCACCGCCAATCGTGAACACTCGGTCTACCCCTGCTATCGCGGCAGCGGCCAGCACCAGATCGTTCACCACACCATCCGGAGTGGGCACCACCATGATGATTTCGCCCACGCCGGCGACTTTCGCGGGAATGGCGTTCATCAGAACGGAAGAAGGATAAGCGGCTTTGCCACCAGGCACATAGAGGCCGGCACGGTCCAGAGGCGTCACCTTCTGGCCAAGCACCGTGCCGTCTTCGTCCTTATACTGCCAGGATTTCTGATTCTGCCGCTCATGGTAATCACGCACCCGATCAGCCGCCTTCTCAAGCGCCGCGCGCTGGGTTTCCGGGATGGCTTTCAAGGCTTCCTGCAAACGGCGCTGGCTCATTTCCAGCTCTGCAACACTGGCCACCTTCAGCCGATCAAACTGTTCGGTGAACTCCAGAACCGCCTGATCACCGCGGGTTTTCACGTCGCGCAGGATATGACGTACCGTCTCGTTCACCTGATGATCAACGCTGTCATCCCACGCCAGCAGTTTGGCTAGCTCGCTGTCGAAGTCACTCTGGGAGGCGTTCAATCGTTTGATGCTGACGGTCATTTCTCAAATCCTGCTTTGGATTACACACATTATCTGCGTTTTTCGACGGCGGCCGCCATCTTCTCAATGATGGGGTTGATCCGCTCGTGTTTCATCTTCATGGAGGCGCGATTCACAACCAGTCGGGTGCTGATGTGGTCGATCAACTCACGTGCTTCAAGGCCGTTGGCCTTCAACGTATTGCCGGTATCCACGATATCAACAATCTCATCGGCCAGGCCGAGAATCGGCGCCAACTCCATTGCACCATACAGCTTGATAATATCGGCCTGCCGCCCTTGGGCGGCGTAATACCGGCGAGCCATGTTGACAAACTTGGTGGCTACCCGGATACGCCCGGCCGGTGGTGTTTCGCCCTTGGGGCCCGCGGTCATCAAACGGCAGCGGGCGATGTTCAGGTCCAAAGGCTCGTATAGCCCTTCCCCGCCGTGTTCCATCAGCACGTCCTTACCGGTTACGCCCAAATCGGCACCGCCATACTGTACATACGTCGGCACGTCGGTTGCGCGCAGAATAAGCACTCGCACGTCCGGATCGGTCGTAGGAAACACCAGCTTGCGGGATTTCTTGACGTCGTCAATCAGCTCAATCCCGGCGTCTGCAAGCAGTGGCAGGGTTTCTTCAAGGATTCGTCCCTTCGACAAAGCAATGGTTATGGATTGTGGCATGCGTCCTTCGGTTCCCCGTTTGTGTCTGTCACGCTGGCAGGCGGCGGATACTGGCGCCAAGCAACTGCAGCTTCTCTTCAATGCATTCGTAGCCTCGATCGATGTGGTAAATACGATCGATAATGGTATCGCCTTCGGCCATCAGGCCTGCGATGACCAGGCTTGCAGACGCCCGCAGGTCGGTCGCCATCACCGGCGCGCCGGTAAGGTGGTCAACGCCTTTGATAATCGCGGCATTGCCCTCCAGAGTAATATCGGCGCCCATGCGGGTCAGTTCCTGCAGATGCATGAAGCGATTTTCAAACACCGTCTCGATTATCGTGCCCGTGCCCTCTGCGACGGCGTTCATAGCGGCGAACTGGGCCTGCATGTCGGTCGGAAACGCCGGATAGGGCGCGGTGCGCAGGCTGATCGCTTTCGGGCGCTGGCCTTTCATGTCCAGCTCAATCCAGTTGGGACCGGTGGTGATGTGAGCCCCGGCTTCTTCCAGCTTGAGCAACACGGCATCCAGGAGGTCCGCGCGGGTATCTTTCAACTTTACTCTGCCGCCGGTTGCGGCCGCCGCCACCAGATAGGTTCCGGTTTCGATACGGTCTGGCAACACGTTGTAATGGCACCCGTGCAAGCGCTCGACGCCCTCAATTTCAATGGTCGAGGTACCGTGCCCGGTGATCTGCGCACCCATGGCAATCAGGCATTCGGCCAGATCCACCACTTCCGGCTCGCGGGCGGCGTTTTCGAGGATCGTTTTGCCATCGGCCAGCGTGGCCGCCATCAGCAGGTTTTCGGTGCCGGTGACCGTCACCGTATCCATAAAAATGTGCGCGCCTTTCAGACGCCCGTTGGTTTTCGCCCGGATGTAACCATTTTCCACCCGGATATCCGCGCCCATCTGTTCGAGGCCCTGGATGTGCAGGTTTACGGGGCGGCTACCAATGGCACAACCGCCAGGCAAAGACACTTCCGCTTCACCAAAATGTGCAACCAACGGCCCAAGCACCAGAATGGATGCGCGCATGGTTTTCACAAGTTCATAGGGCGCGTGGAAGTGCTCGATTGTGTTGGCGTGAATTTCCACGCTCATTTTCTCATCAATCATCAAATCCACACCCATGCGACCCAGAAGCTCGATCATGGTGGTAACGTCGTGCAGGTGCGGCAGATTGCCTACGGTCACCGGTTCATCCGCCAGCAACGTTGCTGCAAGAATAGGCAGCGCGGCGTTTTTTGCACCGGAAATCCGAATTTCACCGTCCAGAGGCTTGCCGCCCCGGATCAAAAGTTTGTCCACAATAGTTATCCTGTCGTGTGCGAGCAGTTCAGCCTTGGCGCGCAGCCCACTCAGCTGGTGTAAACGCTTTCGGGTGTAGGGCGTGAATAGAGCCGTCCACAATTTGCTTGAATAGCGCCTTGTTGATCAGTTGCTGCCGCTTGATGGTCGACAAGCCTTCGAAAACCTCACCTACGGCTACCACCATGTAATGGCTACCATCGATCTGAACCTGCACCTCACAATCAGGCAGTGCTTCTTTTACCAGCTCGGTGACTTCGGTGGCGTCCATAGTAGATCCTTGGGTTTTATAAAATTAAGGGCGGGATTGTAACCAATCCTCGAGGTTGCTCAAAGCCGCAAGAGAAACGAGGCGGCCTGGCGCCTCTCTGAAAGACAATGCAACACCCTGTTTTTCAGCCAGGCGGCTCCAGCACAAAAGCATGGAGAGCACCACACTGTGGGTTGTGGACAAGCCTTCCAGATCAACCACCAAGCGGTCGCTAACCGTTTTAATCAGCCGCTCGCCCTCGGCCCGCAGCGCTATCACTGTGTGGGCGTCGATTGCACCAGACACCCAGAGCACGCCTTCTTTCAATTCAACCGTCGGGGCTGATAGGGCTGATGGCTTTAACGGGGCTGAGGGCTCTGTCGAGCGCGCGGCGTTTGCACTCATGATTTGTTCGCTTCATCTTCCAGCTTGAGAGATTTTACCGCATCGGTCCAGCCGTCAATGACCGCTTGGACTTGCCCGCGATTGGCTTCCATTTCCTGGGTGAAACGATCCCGGAATGAAAGGCCAATGTTAACGCCTTCCACAATCACATTCTCCATCATCCAACTGCCGCCTTCCTTGCGGTACATGGAATAGGTAACCGCATGGCGATTTCCGGAGGCAGTAATAACCTCCATGGCAACAGACGCGCGGTTGTCATCCTGCGGGTTGATGGTCGCGTCATTGACCTTTATCTTGAAATCTTCTGCGCTTACCAGTGCCTGAGCATAACTGTCGAACAGGCTGCGCTTGAACTTGGTGACGAACTCATCCCGCTGCTCAGGAGTTGTCTGGCGTGCATAGCGGCCCATGACGCGGGCCGCGATACGGCGAAAATCGACAAAACCTTCCAGCGCATCGTCCATGCTCTGGTAAAACGCATCGGGATCGCGATCATAAAGCCCCTTTTCATTATTGAGCTGATCCACCAATTGCTGGGTGTTTTCGTTTACGTATTGCTTCAAGTCGTCTTCCGGACCCGCCTGAACCGATGCCACGCACGCTGCCATGAGGGTTATCGCGAGAAAAAACCGTTTCGTTAACGCAATCATCTGAGTTCTCCTGTTCTGTCACGTAGCCGTTTGGCCGGCTTACTTGCCAGACGCAAAGTTGCTGATCAGCCGCTCGATATTCATCGCCGACTGGGTAGAGTAAAACGTATCGCCGGGTTTGAGAGAGTCCATTTCTCCACCGATGGATATATCTATGTACTGCTCACCCAGCAGTCCGGATGTACGTATTACTGCAGCGCTGTCGGCTGGAATATTGTCCACGTCGCCCTGAATGGACATGGCAACACGAGCCTGGAACGTTTTCTTGTCCAGGGTAATGGAATCGATGCTGCCCACCGTAACGCCTGCCATAGACACCCTGCCTCTGGGTGTAATGCCGCCGGTGTCGTTAAAATTCGCGTAAACCGTGTAGGTACTCTCGGCTGATTTCGGAGACAGCCCGCTCACTTGAAGCGCCAGAAACATTAGCGCCGCCAGACCTGCGAGCATAAACAGACCCACTGTGATGTTCGTTGTTCGTTGTGTCATTGCCGACTCCCGGTGTCGTCTCGTCAATCGTTAATCAAAAGTTGCCGAACATTACGGCGGTCAGCACAAAATCCAGCCCCAACACGGCCAGCGAGGAATACACCACGGTTTTCGTTGTAGCCGAGCTGATGCCTGCCGATGTGGGTACACAATCGTAGCCCTGATAAACCGCAATCCAAGCGCAGACAAAACCGAATACAACGCTTTTGATCACGCCGTTAACCACGTCGTCCCAGAAATCCACAGAGGCCTGCATATTACCCCAATATGAGCCTTCAAAAACGCCCAGCCACTCTACACCTACCAGCATGCCGCCCCAGATGCCCACTACCGAGAAGATAATGGCCAGCATCGGCATGGCCAGAAAGCTCGCCCAGAGCCTGGGAGCGATAACGCGGCGCAAGGGATCCACGCCCATCATTTCCATGCTGGACAGTTGCTCGGTCGCTTTCATCAGACCAATCTCGGCTGTGAGCGCGGAGCCTGCACGTCCCGCGAACAGCAGAGCCGTCACAACCGGCCCAAGCTCGCGCACCAGGGTAAGCGCAATCATCTGTCCGATCGCAGATTCGGAACCAAAATCGCTTAAAATGGTGTAACCCTGAAGGCCCAACACCATGCCTATGAACAACCCGGACACCACGACAATGGCCAGTGACAACACGCCAACGGAGTACAACTGTTTCAATAGAAGCGGAAAACCGGTTGCGGGGCGTGGAACGCCTGACAGCACGCCCGCCAGGAAACGGCCGGCACGACCAAACGAAATAACAAGCTCAATACTGCTGCGCCCAAGCGACGCAATCTGGTCGATCACAAAACATCCCCCGCCAGCCCGAAATCTTCTGCCGCCGCCGAAGACGGATAGTGAAACGGCACCGGGCCGTCCGGGTGCCCCTGCAAGAACTGCTGCACCTGTTCGGAAGGATGATTCTGCAGCTCAGCGGGTGTGCCTGCACCAATCACCTTCCCGTCTGCAATGATGCAGGCATAGTGACAGATGCTCAGAGATTCTTTCACATCGTGGGAAACCAGCACGCTGGTAAGGCCCATCGAGCTGTTCAAATCGCGGATCAGTTTGACAAGCACACCCATGGCGATCGGATCCTGGCCGGTGAACGGCTCGTCGTACAGGATCAACTCAGGATCCAGAGCAATACTGCGGGCAAGAGCCACACGCCGGGTCATGCCGCCGGACAGTTCGGAGGGCATCAGCTGGCGGGCTCCTCGCAGGCCAACGGCCTCGAGCTTCATCAGCACTATGTCGTGAATCATGTCTTCCGGCAGCTTTGTATGCACTCGCATCGGGAAAGCCACGTTTTCAAATACGCTCAAATCGGTAAACAGCGCACCGCTCTGAAAAAGCATGCCCATTTTTGTTCGCAGTGCGTAGAGCGCCTTGCGGCGAAGTGCCGGAACTGAGTGACCATCCACCGTGATATCGCCGGCGTCTGGCTGAAGCTGGCCGCCGATCAAACGCAGCAGCGTGGTTTTACCGGTGCCGCTGGGGCCCATAATGGCGGTGATTTTCCCGCGGGGGATCTCCATGGACACACCGTCGAAAATACGGCGACCAGAGCGGGAAAATACAACGTCTTTCAGTGAAATGTACGAGCTCAAACCCATAGTCCTTACCTTTCAGCTCACAGCCTTTAGCGCTCAGTCTACAACCCTTAGCGTTCAGCGAGGGGCTACATTAAGTCAAGGAGCCCACAAGCTCAATCATTGGTTCCGAAAGAAATGTTATACTTTTCCGATCTGATCGCAATCCCGTCTTTTCAACCAGAAAGCATCAACGAGAACGCAGGTCCTTTGCCCGATGACTGAACTGAAAACATACGACTTCCGGAACTCCGCACGCAACGCCATTCGCATTGAGCGAGACGCCATCAGCGCCTTGGAAAACCGCATCGATGACCACTTCATACGTGCCTGCGAAGTCATCATGGCCTGCCGGGGGCGCGTGGTTGTGACCGGCATGGGGAAATCCGGTCACATCGGCCACAAAATTGCGGCCACGTTGGCAAGCACCGGAACGCCTGCGTTCTTTGTTCACCCTGGAGAAGCCAGCCACGGTGACATGGGTATGATTACCAGCCAGGATGTGGTTATTGCCATTTCCAACAGCGGCAATACCAGCGAGGTGGTTACCATTCTGCCACTTATCAAGCGCATGGGGGTGCCGCTTATCAGCATGACCGGAAACCCGGCCTCTACCCTGGCAACCGAGGCGGTGGCAAACCTGGATGTAAGTGTTGAGGCCGAAGCTTGCCCGCTGGGCCTGGCACCCACCTCCAGCACAACAGCCACCCTGGTGATGGGCGACGCTCTGGCCGTGGCCTTGCTGGAAGCCCGAGGCTTCAGCGCCGAAGATTTTGCGTTCTCACACCCCGGCGGCAACCTGGGGCGCAAACTTCTGTTGCGCGTATCCGACATTATGCACACCGGCGACCGCATACCCATGGTCAATGAAGACACCACCCTTAGCGGCGCGTTGCTGGAAATCTCCCGGAAAGGGCTGGGCATGACCACCATCGTCGACGCCACGGGCACCATGACGGGCATTTTTACGGATGGCGATCTGCGTCGCACCCTCGACAAATCCGTTGATGTGCACACCACCCCCATGCGGGATGTCATGACCCGCGACGGAAGAACCATTCAGCTTGATCAACTGGCCGCAGAAGCGCTCAACATTATGGAAGGCCTGAAGATAAGCGCGCTGCCGGTTGTTGACGCCAAAGGCACCCTCGTCGGTGCAATCAACATGCACGACCTGCTCCGCGCTGGGGTGATGTAGTGACAGATCTGAAAAACCCACTGGCAGGTGCCTGGCCAGAAGCCCTTCTGGCAAAAGCCGCGCGTATCAAACTGGTGGCGCTGGACGTTGATGGCGTTATGACGGACGGCACGATTTACTTCAGCGCCGAAGGTGATGAACTAAAAGCCTTCAACATTCTGGACGGCTTGGGCCTGAAGCAGATCATGGCAGCCGGTATCAGCGTCGCCGTCATTACTGGCCGCAGCTCGCCGCTTACTGAAAAACGCATGAGCGATCTCGGAATTTCACAACTGATGCAGGGGCGCGAAGATAAAAAGGTCGCGCTGCAAGAGTTGGTGAGCACACTCGACATCTTGCCGGAAGTCATCGCTTACATGGGCGACGATTTGCCAGATTTACCCGCCATTCGTTACGCCGGCTTGGGGGTTACGGTTCCGAACGGTTACTGGCTGGTGCAAGAGCATGCGGATCATTGCACCCGGGCGGCAGGCGGCAGAGGCGCGGTTCGAGAGCTTTGTGACTTGCTGCTGACGGCCGGAGGCCATATGAACACAGCATTGACGCCTTACCTGGAGCCATAACCATGGCACAAAACGGAAAAAACGGCCTGGTGTCTACGCTCACCATGGCAAACAGACCCAAGCTTCGCATGCTGGCGCTTGCAGCGACCCTTACGGCCACGGTTTTCCTGCTTTGGCAAAGTGACGAAGCGCCACTCAATCGTGACCGCGAAGCCCAACAACTTCGGGGTGAAGCAGAGCCCGACGGCTTTGTCGTTAACGGTAGCTACACTTCTTACGACGAAACCGGCCACCGCAAGATCGTTTTCACAAGCCCGCGTATCGAACAATTCGAAGACGAAAACCTGGCCATCATGGAATCGCCTAATGCAGAATTATTCAGCGCAACCGGAGACGAACCCTGGCTTCTGGAAGCCGAGAATGGCAGGCTTTTGCGGAACGAAGACATACTGAACCTCAGTGGCAACGTTCGCGTGTTGCGAACCATTGGGGATCGCGAAGCGACGCTGGTAACCGAGACCCTGACCCTGGACAACAATCAGGGTATTGTTTACACCGACGACCCGGTAAAAATAACTGACAGCCTTGGCATTACCCGGGCTACGGGCATGAAAGCCTGGATTGATAAACGCATTCTGGAACTCAACTCCCAGGTAGAAGGACGCTATGAAACCGTCAGATAACGTAATGCGCAAGGTGCTGGCCATCACTCTGACTGCAAGCCTTGCCGGCCCGGCTCTGGCGTTTGATCTTAATTCAGACGTCCCCATTACGGTCAGCGCAGACAGCGCTCGCCTTGACGATGGCAAGGGCATTGCCACCTACACCGGAGCCGTCGAACTGGTTCAGGGGAAAACCCGCCTGACAGCGGAACAGGTCGTTCTTTACCGCAACGCCCAGGGTCTTAATCGTATTGAGGCCGAGGGCTCACCTGCCCGTTACAAGCAGCCGGTTACCAACGGCGAAGGTGAAACGGATGCCAAAGCGCAAACCATCACGTGGTCAGCTTCGGATAAGCAGCTCACCTTTGAACGGGAGGCTGTTATTAAGCAGAATGGCAACGTATTCCGCGGTGATATCATCCATTACGACACCGAGCGTCGGGTGGTCACCGCTGAGGGAAGCAAAGATACCGGCTCTGGCCCAGGGCGCGTTGAGATGGTTATCCAGCCGCGCAGCGGCACCATTAATGGCAACCCGTAACACCGAACAGCAAACAACAGGAATCCGATGGCCGTTCTCAGAGCGAGTAACCTGGCGAAGAGCTACAAGCAGAAAAAAGTGGTTATTGATGTCTCGTTGGAGATTCGCAGCGGCGAGATCGTCGGTTTGCTGGGCCCTAACGGCGCTGGCAAAACCACCTGTTTTTACATGATTGTGGGGTTGGTGAACGCCGACAACGGCCGCATAACCATCGACAGCCAGGATATTACGCCACTGCCCATGCACGGTCGGGCCCGCAAAGGCATCGGCTATCTGCCGCAAGAGGCTTCGGTGTTCCGCAAGCTTTCAGTGCGGGATAACATCATGGCCATTCTGGAAACCCGTAAGAGCCTGAGCCGCGCTGAACGCCTGACCAAGCTTGAACACCTGCTGGAAGAATTTCACATTACGCACATCCGCGACAGCCTCGGCATGGCGCTTTCAGGCGGCGAACGGCGCCGGGTGGAAATTGCCCGCGCTCTGGCTATGGAACCTGCCTTCATCTTGCTGGACGAGCCGTTTGCGGGCGTAGATCCGATCTCCGTCAGCGATATCAAACAGATCATTCGCCACCTCCGGGACAAGGGCATCGGCGTTTTGATTACCGATCACAACGTGCGCGAAACACTGGATATCTGTGAGAACGCTTACATCGTGTCCGGTGGCCATATTATCGCCTCCGGAAACTCCGAAACCATTCTTGCCAATCAACAGGTCAAAGAAGTGTATCTTGGCAACGAATTCCGCCTGTAGCTTCTGTTTCCACCCGTTCGATTGTTTTGCTGACCCGGAGCAAGTAAACTCGGCAGAGAACTTGCTAGGGTATTCTTAATTGGCGGCAAGTAACTGCCATACATAGATTTTTTAACCGACGCAAGAAATTCAAAACGGGTATAAGTGACGGATCCTGAGCGATGGTTATGAAAGCCTCATTACAATTAAAGCTGGGTCAGAGCCTGACCATGACGCCCCAGCTGCAACAGGCTATCAGGCTTCTGCAGTTATCAACGCTCGACCTTCAGCAGGAAATCCAGCAGGCTCTGGAATCCAATCCCCTGCTGGAAACGTCGGAGGATGACGACCAGGCTGAAACACCGTCCCCGGACGCCGATCACAATCACGACAACGCCTCCGACGAAAAATCTCCTGACGCGACGGCCGACGCCGCCAGCACCGATTGGGATGAAAGCGAGAGCGCGCCAGACTGGCAATCTGAAAACGAAATTCCCGATACGTTGCCAGATGACCTTCCAGTGGACACCGCCTGGGAAGATGTATACCAGTCTGCCCCGGCCACGTCAGCGCGGAATGACGACGATAACGACTATGATTTCGAAACCCGGAACTCGCCGACCGAAACCCTCCGGGATCATCTTGAATGGCAGCTCAACCTTACACCGCTAAACGAGCGGGATCAGGCCATTGCACATGCGCTGATGGATGCAGTGGATGAACGGGGCTATCTCACCAGCGCCATTGAAGATATATATGCAGGCCTGGCGGACGAAGCGGACGAAGACCCGCTTGAGCTGGATGAAGTGGCTGCCGTATTACGCCGGCTGCAGTACTTTGACCCCCCGGGGGTGTTTGCCCGAGACCTTCAGGACTGCCTTCTGATCCAGCTCAACCAGTTGCCACCGGAAACCCCCTGGCTGGCCCAGGCACGATTGGTGATCACCCATTACATCAACCTGCTGGGCAATCGCGATTATGCCCAGCTGCTTCGCCGCAGCCGCCTGAAAGAAGACCAACTGCGCGATGTGCTTGCACTGATCACCGGCCTCAACCCCCGGCCGGGCGACATCATCGACCGCACCGAGCCCGACTACGTTATACCCGATGTCATCGTACGCAAACACAATGATCGCTGGCGTGTGGAGCTGAATCCGGAAATTGCACCACGCATCCGCGTCAATGCCAGCTATGCTTCATTGATAAAGCGAGCCGATAGCAGCGCGGACAACACCTATCTTCGCGACCAACTTCAGGAAGCAAAGTGGTTCATAAAGAGTTTGCAAAGCCGGAACGAAACATTGCTGAAGGTTGCCACTCGCATTGTTGAGTATCAGCAGGGTTTTCTGGACCATGGGGACGAAGCCATGAAGCCGCTGATCCTCTCGGATATTGCTCAGCTTGTGGAGATGCACGAATCCACCATTTCCCGCGTCACCACCCAGAAATACATGCACACCCCCCGGGGCATCTTTGAATTGAAGTACTTTTTCTCCAGCCACGTCAGCACCGACGAGGGCGGCGAATGCTCCTCCACCGCGATACGCGCCATGATCAAAAAGCTGATTGCAGCCGAAACACCGAAAAAGCCGTTGAGTGACAGCAAGATTGCGGCCATGCTTGGGGAACAGGGAATCAACGTGGCACGGCGCACAGTTGCGAAATATCGAGAGGCGATGCACATCCCGCCTTCCAACGAGCGCAAGCGTCTGGTTTAAACCGCACAATACCGGCGGCGCATACAGATTTTGCAGGCGCAGCGTCAAGCGCCTGAACACAGGCCGGCTCCCGAAGCCGGAACGGATGACAACAGGAGACGTCTATGCAACTCAATATTTCAGGCCATCACGTAGAACTGACTCCCGCTCTGAAAGACTACGTATCCGAAAAATTTGAACGCCTGGAGCGGCACTTCGACCACATCAGTAACTGCCAGGTAACACTGGAAGTGGATAAGGTTCGTCAGATCGCAGATGCTACGCTCCACGTGGTAGGCGGTGAGATTCACGCAAAGGCGGAAAACGAAGACATGTACGCAGCGATCGACGGGCTCGTCGACAAGCTTGATAGACAGATCCTTAAACATAAAGAAAAGAGTGTGGACAGGATGCAGGGAAACGCCGCCCGCTAGGCGATTGTTTTCATGCATGTCATCTTATCAGGCTGTGACACGGCGACCGTGTCGCAGCTTTTTTAACGGAAGCGCGGTCGATTCATGAGCGACACACCCCTGACAATAGACAACATTCTTGCACCGGAACTGACCCTGTGTAAGGTACCCGCGTCGAGTAAAAAGCGGGTTCTGGAGTTCATTGCCGAGCAAATCCTTCAGCGCAATGATGCACTCAACGAGAGCCAGGTCTTCAACAATCTGATCGCTCGTGAGCGGCTGGGCAGCACCGGAATTGGCCAGGGAATCGCCATCCCCCACTGTCGCCTTGAAGGGCTTGAGCATGTGATCGGCGTTTTGATGACGCTGGAGGAAGCCGTCGAGTTTGATGCAATCGACAATCAGCCCGTGGACCTTGTGTTTGCACTTGTTGTGCCCAAGGAAGCCACCAGTGAGCATCTTGAGCTGCTGAGCCAGCTCGCCGAGAAATTCAACGAGCGTACTTTTTGCGACCGCCTAAGGCAGTGCGACGATGCCGCTACGCTTTACCAAAGCATGACCGCCGCAAGCGGCTGATATCCACTCTGGCAACAGGCTGTTTCACCATGAAGCTTATCATCGTCAGTGGCCGGTCGGGCTCCGGCAAGAGTACGGCTCTTCACGTACTGGAAGATCTGGGTTACTACTGTATTGATAACCTGCCGATCGGGCTGCTGTTTCCCCTCACCCGGGAAGCCGCCAATCAGAGCGCGCCAGGGCGACTCGACAAGATGGCGGTCAGCATTGATGCGCGCAATCTTTCCGGTGAGCTGGCCAATTTTGAAGAGATTTACCGTAAGCTCCGCAGAGACGATATTCAGGTCGAAGTTATCTTTCTCGACGCGGATGAGCAGTCCCTGCTACAACGGTTTCACGCCACCCGCCGCAAGCACCCTCTGAGCGATGACAAAACATCGTTGAGAGAAGCCATCAGCAGCGAAAAAAAACTGCTTGAGCCCCTCTCCAAACTTTCGGACCTTTACATCAACACCGCGGGCATGTCGATGTACGAACTTCGGGATTTGGTGAAGCAGCGGGTAGCCGGTCGCAAAGATCAGGAACTGGCCCTGCTTTTCCAATCTTTCGGATTCAAACACGGCGTGCCACTGGATTCTGATTACGTGTTTGATGTGCGCTGCCTGCCCAACCCCTACTGGGATACCAGCCTGCGCAAATTTACCGGCCTTGATCAGCCCGTGATCGACTTCCTCGAAAACGAGCCCGCAAGCCGGAAAATGGTGAACGATCTTATTGCGTTCCTCGAAAACTGGATTCCTTCTTTTGCCGACAGCAACCGCAGCTACATGACCATTTCCATCGGCTGCACGGGCGGCCAGCACCGCTCCGTTTATGTGTGCGAGCAGCTGGTACGGCACTTCCGGGAAAGCAACAGCAACGCACAAGTGCGGCACACTGAGTTGCCGCATCTGCAGACCAGGAAAGAGGTCTGACCCAGCGTGATACGCCAGCACATTATTATTGTTAATAAACTTGGCCTGCATGCCCGGGCGACGGCCAAACTGGTTGCCACCGCATCTGCGTTCTCCTGCACTGTGAGAGTGTGCGGCAAGGGCCGGGAAGTAGACGCCAAGAACATCATGCAGGTTATGATGCTCGCCGCCAGCAAAGGCACAGAGGTCGAGCTTGTGGCAGATGGCCCGGGCGAGCAAGAGGCCGTGGATGCCTTGGCTGCGTTGATCAACGACTATTTCGGGGAAGGCGAATAGATCGCTTTCTTTCACATCACCTCTTTATAATTCCCGGCATTTTCCCGCAACTCTTTCTCACGTGCACTCGCTAACTCCGTTATAATGCAGGCGTTTTCTGACTGCAGGTGATCCATGTCCGACAATCCGGAAAAAAGCCAGGCCCATCAACGCTTACGCTCACTGAACGAAGCTCTGGACAGTGGTGCCTTGAAACAGGTCGCCCGCATCCTGAACGGCGGCCTGAGCCCCAGCGATATCGCTCACCTGCTCGAATCTTCGCCGCCGCGTCAGCGTGCCCTGCTGTGGAATCTGGTCGACAAACAGTTGGAAGGCGAGGTTCTCCAGTACCTTAATGAAGACATTCGTGCCGAATACCTGAGCCGGCTGAACGCCCAGGAACTGGCCGACATCATTGAGGACTTCGAGTCCGACGATCTCGCCGACCTTCTGCAACAATTGCCGGACACGGTGATCCAGGAAGTTCTGGACACCATGGATGAGCAGGACCGGCGGCGGGTTGAAGAAGTGCTTTCCTATCCGGAAGACACAGCCGGCGGCTTGATGAACACGGACACCATCACCGTGCGCCCGGATCTCAGCATTGATGTGGTCTTGCGCTACCTGCGCCGGCACAGGGCGCTACCGCCCATGACAGACAGCCTGATTGTGGTTAACCGGCGCGACGAATTTATCGGCATGCTGCCCATTACCAAAATGCTGGTATCCAACCAGTCCGCTACTGTGCGGGAAGTGATGGATACGGATATCGAGCCCATACCCGTCACCCTCTCAGACACCAAAGTGGCCAACCTGTTTGAACGCTACGACCTGATTTCCGCGCCCGTTGTGAACACCGAGGGTCGCCTGCTGGGCCGGATCACCATCGATGACGTGGTGGATGTTATCCGCGAAGACGCGGACCACTCGCTGATGAGTATGGCCGGCCTTGATGACGACGAAGACACCTTTGCGCCAGTCTGGAAAACCACCCGGCGCAGGGCCGTATGGTTGGGTGTTAACCTGCTAACCGCTTTTATCGCGTCTGGCGTGATCGGTCTGTTCGAGGGCACCATCGAAAAGGTTGTTGCCCTTGCGATACTGATGCCCATCGTCGCCAGCATGGGCGGCATTGCTGGTAGCCAAACCCTGACTCTGGTGATCAGGGGCATGGCCGTGGGGCAGATCAGTGGCGCCAACGTGGGGTGGTTGCTAAACCGGGAATTTCTTTCCGGCATTCTTAACGGCATTCTCTGGGCGGCGTTAGTGGCCGCAGCCGCCATGGCCTGGTTTCAGGACGTAACGATCGGTGCGATCATTGCCGCCGCGCTGATTATCAACCTGGTCGCGGCCGCGCTGGTAGGCACGGTACTGCCGCTGTTCCTGAAATCCCGCAACATCGACCCGGCACTGGCGGGTGGCGTTATACTGACAACCGTGACGGATGTGGTTGGCTTCACATCCTTTCTTGGCCTCGCGACCATTTTTTACGCCTGAACCTTTTTGGGCGTAAACCGATAAATCTGGAAGGAACAATGATCGACAGCAACGAAGACGACATTCCGCAATATTCCGGCCCCAGCAAATCCCAGCTCAAACGGGACATGCACGCGCTCCAGAATATCGGCAAGCGCATGACGGAGCTGAGCAATGAGCAGCTTGATACGCTAACCATCAGCGACACTCTGAGGAACGCTATCGAAGAGTCCCGCCGGATTCGTCAGAACGAGGCCAAACGGCGCCACCTGCAGTACATCGGCAAAATCATCCGGCAAGAAGACGATCCCGAAGCCGTACAACGGGCCATTGATGCTTTCGATTCGGGTAGCGAAGAACATACCCGTCGTCATCACTTGGCGGAACGCTGGCGTGACCGCATGATTTCAGACGGCGATTCGGTAACCGGTGAATTTTTCAACTATTGCCCGGATGCTGACATACAGCATCTGCGTAACCTGGTTCGCAACGCTCGAAGGGATGTGGAAAAGCAAAAAAATACCGGCCAGATCCGCAAGCTGTTCCGCTACCTGCGAGAGCGAATCGACGAGATAGAAGCCTAGACCCGCCGCTATTTTCCGGTATCAAATACCTGGCTCAGATTGACCTTGGGCGCATCCCAGGTGCCGGTGACGCTATAGGTGGCGCTGGTCAATTTGCTTAGTGGGTCACCCAACACCTTGTCCAGTACAAAAAGCGCGCCTCCGATAGGCGCACTTGCACCCAAAAGCAGCGCGGCCAGTGGCAAATTCTGTGTCAGTGGTAAAACCACCACCAGGCGCATATCAAGAATCTCCTTCTCCAGGTTCGTGCTTCCGCTGAGCTTGAAAGCGCCGGAGGGCCCTACCACCTGGAGCTCCGGATCCAGGATTAGCAGACCTTCGTCAAGGCGCGCTTTACCGGAGATGGCATCGAACGCAACACCCCGCTCATAAAGATCTGAGAAATCCAGCTTCAGCCTGCGCCACAGCGTATCGGCGTTGAGCAGGTTGAAAATACGGAACACTTGCGCGCTGTTGTTGCTTTTCAGAATCACACCGTCATCGAGACGCACTTTGACATTCCCGTTGACATCTGCCAACTCAAACTCATCGGGACGCCCCGGCCAGTCGAGCTTCAGCTCAATATTGCTTTGTTTGTTGGAAAGTGGAATCTCCGAATCAAAAAGCCCGCTCAGATCCGCCAGCGCGCCCCCGTGGACAGTGCCGGAAAACTGACTGGTTTCCTGATTATTGATAACGCTCCAGGTCATATCACCCAGCAATGTAAGAGACTTGAGCCGACCCTCAATTCCGATAATGTTGAGCTTTTGGTGATCTGGCCGCAAGTGGAACGACCAGCGCCCGAGGCTGTCTTCATTCAGGCGCAATTCGGATATTGCGATATCCACGTCTGGCCAACTCGCCATGTCCATTGCCCGAAACGCTTTCAATTGTTGCTCTATGGTCAATAATTCGGGTGCGTCTTTCGCTGCGGCCTTATCGCGGACCAGGCGCAATACCTCAAAATCTGCTGTGACGGGCCGATTATCATCAGGAAACACAATCCGGCCAACCGCGCGCTCTGAGCGAGTCGTCAGCACCCACCGATCGCCGAGATCGAGAGCCTCAAGATCAATGTTCGTCAGGATTTGATCTCCCAGATACAATTTCCCGAACGTCAGCTCAAGGCCCGTATTTTTCCACAACAAATCAAACGTTGCGCGGTTCTCCCACTGACCAACAATGCCCAGACCGCCTTCCGCCTCGGTATCTATTTCCACGCTGAGCGGCGCGGCTTCGGCCGCCTTTTTTGAAAAAGAGCCAGGCCAGTCAATAGCCAACCCTTCAAGGCTGGAACGAACGGTCACGCGGGGGGGCCTGTTGGCAACTAACTCAAGCTGAGCAGAATATTCAGCACCGCCTGTAAACCCGTACCGACTGCTCTGCGAATCGCCTTCGGTCTCGGCTTCCGGCTTTGGATTCGACGTCGGTAAACCGGCCTGGCGGAGCACGTCAGGCACCGACAAAGTGCCTGTTTGCTGAATTGTAAGCGACGTCATTCCCGGGGCCTGATCCAAAGAGGACTGGCTGAATGTCACCTGAACCGGCTCATCCAGAAACGTCGCCTCAAGCGGGCTTGTGGAGAAACCTTTAACCGAATGATACGTCAGAGCGCCGGAGATATCGTCCCAACGCAGACCGGCTTCAGGGTAACTGATCGAGCCGTTGCTTGTGCGCACATTGGCCTCAACCACGGGCTCTGCGCCATCTTTGAGAGACAAGTGAATCGCCAGGCCAAGTTCGTAATTGCCTCCGTAATCGAGTTTCGCAGCCTCGACTCCGGCCATGTCTCCGAATGGGCTGTTCTGCATCCAGTAGGCTATGGCATTTGCCGGCACGGGCGCCGACACATCCACGCGAACACGAGCGCTGTCTTTTTCCGGAGTGACCGCCACGGTGCCAGGATTGAGTAACAGGCCCCCGGTTTTTCCCGCCGCCAGTGAAACCAGAGTATCGCCGTTCTGAATCGCAACACGCCCGCGGGCTTCGGTTACCTCAGGCCACTGGGTATCGTATTGCACGGTGGCATTGTCGAATTCGTACCACATGGATGAAACAAACGATCCTGGGGGCACATCATTGCCAATCTGCCCGTGGCCGTAAAAAACGCCGGAGGTGATATCCGCCTTCTTGATGGCTGTGGTTAGCCATTCATAGAGCCCCGGGTCCACAATCTTTCCAGGAACAAACGCGCCCAGCATAGAAGCGTCGGCATTTTTTACCCCCACGCGAAGCCCAAGGTTGTCTTCGCCCTGCTGATCCAGTTTCAGATCGAACGCTCCGGTCAGATGGGTGTTTTTGCCATAGGTGATACTTATATCGTCTGCGTATACCCGGGTGATGGGGCCATCCAGTTTCCAGGCGACAGTGGCCGCCACTTCCCCAAAGGACCACGCGTCGCTGAACAACTCGGGAAATGCCAACGTAATCGGCTGTTCTGCGGCGCGGGCCACAACATAGCCTTCGCTCTGGTCAACATAAATAGAGCCGTTCACTCCGCTCACCCCAGGCGCCCCGCCGTAGGCCGCCGTTGCGACATCCCGCAGTTGGCCCGAGAACTCAAAACGGTTCTCGCCGGCGCCGGGAACACGGAGTCTCACGCGATCAAGAAAGCCCGCCGGGCGATAATGTTCCAGCGCTTCGTCTGCAACCGCAGGCAGCAGTGGCACCGCGCTTATCAAACGTCTTAACGGGCGTAACGGCAACGCATCGGCGTTGATGGTGATGCCCTCCGGGCCAGGCGACAGCGTTAAGCTGAATGGCGATACGTCATCACCGTCCCAGGTCCAGGAGAGTTGCTTCAAGTGCCATTCGCCAATGGTTTCCGGGTGACTGCCTGCGTCGTCTGACGCTTCCATCACAGCGCGATGACGGCGCCAGCCGAAACGGGCGTTGATATCCTCCAACGGCGCCAGAGACTCTCCGGCAAGACCAAGCTGCAGATAGGGCGCTCTTAGCGTCCCGTTGACTTGCTGCAAAGTACCTTCTTTGAAGGTTAGCCAGGCTTCGCCGCCCAGATCAAACCCTTCTACGCGTATATCCCGCCACTGATATTCATTGATCAGGCCGTCAAACAAACGACCCGAATCCAGATCAACATACAACTGGCCGGTAAAATCACCGCGGAAGAAATGCTTTCCCACCAGCTTGAAGCTGGCGAGCTGCTGAGTTGTTGCAGATTGCATGGCGCGCCCCGACGCGCGGAACAAGCCCTGTTGGTATATCAGATCAAGCTGGGGAATATCGAGATGTCGGAGTTGGCCCTGGTTATCGCGAATACCAAGGCTTACGCGCGTCACTTTTATATACGGGTCTGAAAGCCATTTTCCCGCAACCTCAAGCCAGTGCTGAAAGCGATTGTTAAGCGGCTCTGGCAAATCAGCGCCCCGAATTCCCAAATCGCCGCTATCCGTCTGATTTAACGTCAACTCAAGCCCTTCGGCTTCAAAATCCTCAAACACAATTCGAAAACGCATCAAGGAGGCCAGTGCGTCGAAACGGACGGCCAGGTGCCGCAAGCTCAACACCTGCACACCCGTATCGGGATTGGTTACCTCTATATCCTGAGCAGTAAAGGAGGGATCTAACCAGACCCATCGAGATGAGAGCTTGCCAATGCTTACTTCGTGCCCCAGGCGGGCAGACAGTTCCCGGGAAAGATCATCCCGGAAGGCATCGACATTCTGGGTGAGCTGCCGGCCAATGCCGGCATAAAGCGCAAAAGTCACCAGAACAACCACGAGCAGCCACCAGATTGCGCCGGTAAACAACGCAACCAAACGGACAGGCGGACTTTCGGGGGCAGTCATCCGGGGCGACACTGTTTATCACCCCCTGCGCCGGTACATCGTGCCGGAATCAGAGTAAAACAACATCGTACTGTTCTTGGCTGTAAAATGGCTCTACCTGAAAACGGACGGTCTTGGCGATAAAGGTTTCAAGATCGGCCACATTATCGGACTCTTCGTCGAGCAGGCGATCCACCACGCTTTGGGACGCCATCACCAGATAGCTTTCCGCATCGTAAACCCGGTTAACCCGGAGGATTTCACGGAAAATCTCAAAGCACACGGTTTCACTGGATTTCAAGAAGCCCCTGCCCTCACAGATCGGGCAGGGCTCACACAAAACCTGACCGAGGCTTTCCGTGGTGCGCTTGCGGGTCATTTCCACGAGACCCAGCTCGGAGACGCCGGTGATCTTGGTTTTGGCGTGATCCCGTTCGAGCATCTTTTCCAGCATTCTGTGAACCTGGCGTTTGTGCTCCTCATCGTCCATATCAATAAAATCGATGATGATGATGCCACCCAGATTGCGCAGACGCAGTTGACGGCTGATCGCCCGGGCCGCTTCCAGATTGGTCTTGAAAATGGTCTCTTCCAGGTTGCGATGCCCTACAAACGCGCCCGTGTTGATATCGATGGTGGTCATTGCTTCGGTTTGATCAATGATCACATAGCCGCCGGATTTGAGCTTGACCTTGCGGCTGAGGGCCTTCTGAATTTCGTCCTCAACGGAGTAAAGGTCAAAAATGGGCCGCTCGCCCGGGTAGTATTCCACTTTGTCTGCAAATTCAATGACAAACTCTTCAACAAATTCCATCACCCGCTGGTGACTCTCTCGGCTGTCGATACGCACTTTTTCGGTTTGCGGCCGAATGAGATCACGGATGGTGCGGATAAACAGAGGCAGGTCTTTATAAACGGCGGCAGGCGCCTGTGCTTTTTCGATTCGTTCATAAATAGACTGGCTGAGATGGTGCAGATAGTTCATATCCGCCATCAGCTCTTCCGCTGAAGCGGCCTCAGCCGCCGTGCGAATAATATACCCGCCCTTTACATCCGGATGCGCGGCTGCGCCTTCTTCAACGAGGGCTTTCAGCCGGGTGCGTTCGGTTTCATCCTCGATTCTCTGGGAAATACCCACGTGACTGACCTCGGGCATGAAAACCAGGTAACGGGACGGTATCGAAAGCTGAGTGGTGAGTCGGGCGCCCTTTGTGCCGATAGGATCTTTGGTTACCTGCACAACCAATGACTGGCCTTCGCGCAGCAAGGTTCGGATATCGGGAACGGTTTTGGGTCCGTCGCAGGTATCGGCAGCTCCAGGCTGGTTGGAGATGACGTCAGAGGCATGAATAAACGCGGCTCGTTCCAGGCCTATGTCGACAAAAGCCGCTTCCATGCCGGGAAGCACTCGCACAACCTTGCCTTTGTAAATATTGCCGACGATGCCTTTGCGGCTGGCACGCTCGATATACGCTTCTTGCAACATGCCGTTTTCAACCAGCGCAACCCGGGTTTCAACCGGCGTCACGTTGATCAGGATTTCTTCACTCATGATTGGCTCTCCCGACTACTCGGCCAGTGTTTCCATACGGGGCTTCCGGCATCGTCCAATAAGGCCGCTGTCTCCTGCAATGGCAAGCCAACAACCGCACTGTAGCTTCCTTCAAGATCTTTCACAAAAATACCGCCCAGCCCCTGAATTCCATAGCTACCCGCTTTGTCCATGGGCTCGCCGGTCGCTACGTAGGCTGCAATTTCAGCCTCAGCCAGCACCCGAAACGTGACCTCTGTTGTTACCAGACACGACCTACATCCACCGTTGTGTGCCAACGCGACTGCCGTCATTACCTTATGGGTTTCGCCAGAGAGCCGACGCAACATGGCCTTCGCTTGTTGATGGTTCGTGGGCTTACCCAGAATCGCACCGTTCAGGACAACCGACGTATCAGCGCCGAGAACGCGACTGCCGTGAAAATCGCCGGCAACCACAAGCGCTTTTTCCCGGGCCAGTCGCTCAACATAAACGTCGGGCGCCTCACCGGCGTGCGGGGTCTCGTCAATATGGGCCGGCTGCACCGTGAAGGAAACACCGATCTGTTCAAGCAGCTCCGAGCGACGCGGCGACGCCGAGGCAAGAATAAGGGATGACATGGCTAACCCAGCTTTCGGTTAATGTTGTCCAACAGTATGCAGAATACCGGCCATAAAAGGGCACTGGTCAGCGCGGGCCACAGATAGCTGAAGCCTGCGTCTTCTCCGCCAAACATCTGTTTAATGAAATGCACCAGCATCTGATTGATACCCAAAAGCAGAAAAACCATCAAACACTGTTGCGGTATGGGGTGCATGCGCAGCCGCTGGTGGATAGTGAGAACGAGGAACGCAACCAACCCCATCCCCAGAGCATTGACGCCCAGCGGGGTTGCTTCCAGCACATCCAGCAGCAAGCCCAGACACCAGGCGAACAAAACGCCGAATTGCGACGGTGCACGGAACGTCCAGTAAAACACCACCAACCCAAGCCACTCGGGGCGAAATTCAAACCAGCCAACGGGAAACAATGAAATGCTCAGCACCAGTGACACGATCACCGACAACACAAATACCGGATAACTGATTACCGAAAACATCAGCGCTGCTCCTCCTGAACCGGTTCGGTGGCCTGGGTGTCCGCCGGCGGGAACACAACCAATACCAGACGGCTCTGATTGAGCTGTGCCTTCGGCTTGGCCTGAATCGACACAAAAGGTTCGCCCGGCTCTTTATTGATCAGGCTGACTTCGGCAACGGGATAGCCTCGCGGGAAACGCCCACCCAGGCCAGAACTGACCAGCAGGTCGCCCTCACGAATGTCCGCCGTATCAGGCACATGAACAAGATCCAGCGTGCCGGAATCACCGGTGCCCAGAAGAATGGCCCGCAAGCCGTTACGCACCACCTCTACAGGAACCGCATGACTGCTGTCGGAAACGAGAAGTACGCGGGAAGTGACCTGGCTGGTTTGCACAACCTGGCCCATCAGACCATAGGCGTCCAGTATCGCCTGCCCGGGCTGCAGGCCGTCACTGCGGCCTTTGTTAATGACGATCTCGTGGGAATAAGGGTCCGGCGACACGCTCACAACTTCGCTGACGATAACCCGGTCATCCAAAAGTTGGGACGAGTTCATCAGCCGTCGGAGTTCGTTATTTTCAGAAGCCAATGCGGCGTACTTGAGGGCTCTGCGTTCGAGAATGAGCAATCGGGCCTTCAGGTCTTCGTTTTCCTGCTTCACGTCTTCGCGGGTAACAAACAGGCTGTCTACCCAGTCGCTGAACTGATAGGGCGCATTGCCCAGCCAGTAAACGGGCGTGAGGCCGGTAGCCAAGGTGCTGCGAACAGGGGCGAGGCGGTCAAACTGCTGATCGGCAACGATAAGCGTTACCGATATAATAAAAGTGAGCAGCAGCCTGAGCCCAGGCACTGCCCCCCGGACAAACATGGTTTTAATGGTGATCCCTCCCCAAAAGGATTACCCCTCGGGGGAGAACATTCCGATGCCGCCCCGGTCAATCACTTCCAGCGCTTTACCGCCACCGCGGGCGACACAGGTGAGGGGATCCTCGGCGATGATGACCGGCAAACCGGTTTCCTCGCTAATTAACTTGTCCAACCCTCGCAGCAAGGCTCCCCCGCCGGTCAGCACAATGCCGCGCTCGGCGATATCCGAGGCAAGTTCTGGTGGGGACTGCTCCAATGCGCTTTTAACCGTCTGTACGATTTGCGCAAGAGATTCCTGGAGCGCGTCCAGAATTTCTTCGCTGTTCAGGGTGAACGCCCGAGGTACGCCTTCGGCCAGATTACGACCCCGCACATCGATTTCGAGAATTTCCAATCCTTCGTAGGCGCAACCTATTTCATGCTTGATGCGCTCTGCAGTGGATTCGCCAATCAGGCTGCCGTAGTTGCGACGCACGTAGGTAACGATGGCTTCGTCAAACTTGTCACCGCCCACCCTCACTGAATCCGCGTATACAATGCCGTTGAGGGAAATAATGGCGATTTCCGAGGTGCCGCCGCCAACGTCTACAATCATGGAACCACTGGCTTCTTCGACCGGCAAGCCGGCGCCAATCGCGGCGGCCATGGGCTCTTCAATCAGGAACACTTCCCGCGCACCGGCACCCAGAGCCGACTCGCGAATCGCTTTGCGCTCAACCTGCGTGGATTTGCTGGGCACACACACCAGAACCCTCGGGCTCGGAGTTATGAAGCTGTTCTCATGCACCTTGTGAATAAAGTGCTGGAGCATTTTCTCGGTAACCACAAAATCAGCGATAACGCCGTCTTTCATCGGGCGGATGGCGGTGATGTTGCCAGGAGTTCGGCCCAACATGCGCTTGGCTTCGGCGCCGACGGCGGCAACCATTTTCTGGGAATTGGTGGTACGAATGGCGACAACAGAAGGCTCGTTCAGCACTATCCCGCGGTCACGCACAAAAATAAGGGTGTTAGCGGTGCCCAGATCGATGGACAGGTCGCTGGAAAATAAGCCTCGGAGTCTTTTAATCAACATTCGTGTAGTTTCAACCTGAGAGTTGCGGTTGCAGAAAAGATGCGGCAACTTTAGCAGTGAGCACCCCGGCAGGCAAGGCACAGCCTGTTGCAAAGGCAAATGATATTAGCCGCTACATGAACAATCGTTCATACTTTAAAGGCGCCAGCCCACGATATTGAGTAAATTGAAGGCTGGCGCAGCCGAGGCCCCATTTGAAACAACGAAAGATTAACCGAGCACAACTTGCCCGCGCGGCCATCATAACCCGGCGTTTAATGCTGTCTCTGCTCCTCGTTATTGCGGCGGTGCAGCCTTCCCTGGCCGTGGCCCTGCAAAGCGAGACTGAGCCGGCGAGCGCGATCAGCCTGGAACCCGGCGCCGACAGTGACGCACGGATGGCCCGGCGCATTACCAGCGTTTTCGGCCAGATTTCGCAATTCAAATCGTTGAACGTTAGCGTCAACAGCGGCGTGGTGGCGCTCTCGGGGCAGATCGCCAACGACGTTCAAGCCCAAAGAGCACTGAAGCTGGCCGGCCGCATGGAGGGTGTTGTTGCCGTTGACGACCAAGTGGTGCGCACACTGGATTTGCAGGATAACCTCAACCCCCTCTGGGACTCGCTGCAGAATTCTCTGCGCGGATGGGTAAGAGCCCTGCCGCTGCTGCTGGTTGCACTGGGTGTTTTTGTGATTGTAGCCTTCGCAGGGCATCGACTGGCGGCGCGCACAACGCTTTGGTCACGGCTGACCAAAAATCCGTTCCTGGCAGAACTGGCTGGCCATGCGGTCCGGCTGGCAGCCGTTCTTCTGGGTGTGCTGCTTGCCCTTAATATACTCGGGGCCACGGCGCTGATGGGCACACTGCTTGGCGGCGCCGGTGTGCTGGGCCTGGCTATCAGCTTTGCGGTCAAAGACTCCATGGAAAATTACATTTCCAGCATCATGCTGAGCATCCGCCAACCTTTTCGCGCTCAGGAACATGTCGTCATTAACGAATACGAAGGCGTTGTGGTGCGGTTAACATCGCGCTCTACCGTATTAATGACGCTGGATGGCAACCATTTGCGCATCCCCAACGCGACGGTTTTTAAAGCCATTATTCTGAATTACACGCGCAATCCCCAGCGCCGCTTTGATTTTGTTCTGGGCGTGGACGCCGAAGATGACCCGGCACAAGCGATTCAGACCGGGCTGGCTGCATTGCAACGGCTAGATTGGGTGCTTGAGGATCCGGAACCCGGCGGAATCATCGAATCGGTTGGTGACTCCAATATTCTGATCCGGTTTATGGCCTGGATTGATCAGCGCGAATCCGACTATGGCAAGGCTCGCAGCCTTTCCATACGTGCTGCCAAAAACGCACTGGAAACCCAGGGCTTCACGTTACCGGAACCCATCTACCGGCTGCGCTTCGACGAGACGCCGGCAACACTGTTAACGGCGAACCCATCCGAAAAACCAGCGAAAGCCGTAAAATCAGACACCACCGCGCCTGCACCCGCAAGCGCTCCCGAATCACCACCGGGTGAGGTTTTGAACGTGCGCCCGGACACTCACATTTCCCGACAAGTGCGAGAGGAACGGCGCAACGCCGCAGCCGAAGATTTGTTGGACGATGCCCGGCCCATTGAATAGCGGAGCGATCCCGCGAGGCCGATGGTTCGCGCGGTTGCAGGCCTCCCGCACAGCCGCGAATCTGTTACTATATTCGCCTTCTTAAAAACGCCGTTTTACACTTTGGAGTCAACGTGACCATTTCCCGCGAAGACATTGAAAAAGTCGCCGTGCTGGCCCGTATTCGTCTTGACGAAGAACAGATACCGGCCCTGGAGAAAGACCTGGGCAACATCCTTAGCCTGGTTGACCAGCTCAGCGCCGCCGATACAGATAACGTTGAGCCGCTGGCCCACCCTCTGGATGCAGTGCAGCGCCTGCGCGCCGACGAAGTTACCGAGAGCAACCAGCGCGAGGCCTTCCAGGCCATTGCCCCGGCCACCGAGAATGGCCTTTATCTCGTACCGCGCGTTATTGAGTGATATGGCGATTCCCACTATCAGCCCACCATCAGCCCACTATCAGGATTGAACATGCATAACAAATCCGTAGCAGAGCTCGCACGCGAGTTGGAAAGCGGCAAGATTTCAAGCGTGGAACTGACCCGTGAGTTCCTCGATCGCATCAAGGCTGAAGACAGCCAATACAACAGCTTTATTACGGTCACGGAAGATCAGGCCATGGCCGATGCCAAGGCCGCTGACGAACAGCGCGCGGCTGGCAAAGCCGGCGTTTGGACAGGTGTGCCTTTCGCCCACAAAGATATTTTCTGTACCAACGGCATAGCCACAACCTGTGGCTCCAGGATGTTGGCGAATTTTGTACCGCCCTATGACGCAACGGTAACCGCCAACTTCCGAGCGGCCGGTGCCGTGTGCTTGGGTAAAACCAATATGGATGAGTTCGCCATGGGCTCCTCCAACGAATCCAGCTATTTCGGACCGGTTACCAATCCCTGGGGCCGGAGCAACGGTGAAAAGCGCGTGCCTGGCGGATCATCGGGTGGCTCAGCGGCAGCCATAGCGGCGCGCCTGATACCCGCCGCCACCGCAACCGACACCGGCGGCTCTATTCGCCAACCGGCAGCTCTTTGCGGTATTACCGGCTTGAAGCCTACCTATGGCCGGGTTTCCCGTTTCGGCATGATTGCCTTTGCGTCGAGCCTGGATCAGGGCGGCACCATGGCCCGCACCGCAGAAGACAACGCGTTGATGCTAAACGTGATGGCGGGAGTCGATCCGCAAGACTCCACGTCTGCCGACCGCTCCGTGCCGGATTATACCGCCACGCTGAACGAGCCTTTGAAGGGCCTGCGCGTCGGCCTGCCAAAAGAGTACTTCTCGGACCAGCTCAGCCCCGCGATGGAGCAGCAGGTACGCAATGCGGTGAAGGAATACGAAAAGCTGGGTGCCATCGTAAAAGAAGTGTCACTGCCCCATGCCAACCTCGCCATTGCGGCCTATTACGTGATTGCGCCGGCCGAAGCCTCTGCCAACCTCTCGCGCTTTGACGGCGTGCGCTACGGCTATCGTTGCGAAAACCCGCAGGATCTCAACGACATGTATACCCGCACCCGGGCTGAAGGCTTCGGAGGCGAGGTGAAACGCCGCATTTTAGTGGGAACCTACGCTCTGTCGGCCGGTTATTTTGATGCCTACTACCTGAAAGCCCAGAAGGTGCGCCGCCTGATCCAGCAGGATTTCATCAATGCGTTCAAGGATGTCGACGTGCTTATGAGCCCGGTTTCACCCTCTCCGGCTTTCGTACAGGGTGAAAAAACCAGCGACCCGGTCACCATGTATCTGGAGGATATTTTCACCATCGCCGTGAATCTGGCGGGCGTGCCCGCCATGTCCGTACCGGCAGGTTTTGTGGACGGCCTGCCCATTGGACTGCAGATCATCGGGAACTATTTTGACGAAGCCCGCCTGCTGAACGCGGCACATCAGTTCCAGCAAGTGACTGACTGGCATCAGAAACTTCCCCAGTAAGCCCGAATCAGGAGAACGTTTATGCAATGGGATATTGTGATCGGGCTGGAAATTCACGTTCAGCTTGCCACCAAAACCAAGATTTTTTCCGGCTCCAGCACCGCGTTCGGTGCCGAGCCCAACACCCAGGCCAGCGCCGTTGATCTGGCCATGCCTGGCACCCTGCCCGTTCCGAACGAACAGGCCTTCCGCTATGCCGTCATGTTTGGCCTGGCGGTAAACGCCGACATCGGCCGGCGCTCGGTGTTTGATCGTAAAAACTATTTTTACCCGGATTCGCCCAAAGGCTATCAAACCACGCAGCTGGATCACCCTATCGTGGGCCCGGGCTTTGTGGATATTGATCTGGCCGACGGCAGCCGCAAGCGCGTGCGCATTCACCACGCCCACCTGGAAGAAGACGCTGGCAAGTCTCTGCACGAAGATTTTGAAGGCATGACCGGCATCGACCTGAACCGCGCTGGCACGCCGCTGATTGAAATCGTTACCGAGCCGGATTTGAACAACGCCGAGGAAGCCGTTGCCTTTGCCAAAAAACTGCACAGCCTGGTGTCTTCTCTGGGCATCTGCGATGGCGACATGAGCCAAGGCTCCTTGCGCTTTGACGTGAACATTTCACTCAAGCCCAAAGGCTCGGATACGCTGGGCACCCGTACCGAAACCAAAAACCTGAACTCGTTCCGCTTTATGGAGCAGGCCATTGCCCACGAAGTAGACCGCCAAATGGACATTCTGGAAGACGGCGGCCGCATTGTTCAGGAAACCCGCCTGTACAATGGCGACAGAGACGAGTCCCGCTCCATGCGCAGCAAAGAGGAAGCCAACGATTACCGTTACTTCCCCTGCCCCGACCTTTTGCCAGTGGTTATTGACGACGCCTTCATACAGAGCGCTCGCGACCTGCTGCCCGAACTGCCAGAAGCCCGCAAAGAACGCTTCAAAGAGCAATACGGCCTGAACGAGTACGACGCTCGCCTGCTCAGCGACGACGCCGGCTTGGCAGCATTTTTTGAAGAAACCGCCAAACACGGCAAAGACGCCAAACTGGCTGCCAACTGGGTGCTGGGCGAATTTACGGCGCGCATGAACGCCGAAGACAAAACCGTCGCCCGTGCGCCCATTACAGGCGTACAGCTGGGACAACTGGTTGCGCGCATTGCCGACAACACCGTGTCGTCATCCGGGGCCAAGAAGGTTTTCGACGCCCTGTGGAGTGGCAAAAGCACTCATGCTGACGACGTGATCGAAGCCCAAGGCCTGAAGCAGGTATCGGACTCCGGAGCCCTGGAGCAAATGGTAGACGAGGTGCTGGCGGAGATGCCAGACCAGGTTGCGCAGTATCAGCAGGAAACCGATCCGAAGAAGCAGAAGAAGATGCTCGGTGGCTTTATGGGGCCTTTAATGAAGGCCTCAAAAGGACAAGGCAATCCAAAGCTCTTCACCGAAATCCTGCTTAAAAAGCTCAACGGCTGAGGAACATCTGCTCAAACTGACGGATATTCTGCTGGACGTAATCGATAAATGCCCGCATGGCCGGCGTAGGGTACCGTGCCTGCGGGTAAACAACACACCAACTGCGCCTTAGCGGGAAACCCTTTATTTCAAGAATATGCAAACTGCCCAGGGCAAGCTCTGACAACACGCCCAGTTTTGGCAAAACGGCGACTCCCAAACCTGCCAGCACGGCGTGTTTTACTGCATCGTTGGATCCCAACTCCATGGTTGGCTTGGTTCGCAAACGCTGCCCCTGACAGTGCAGCTCCAGCGCCAGCCGGCTGCCCGACCCACTCTCCCGCACCAACAGATTGCTATCCAGAAACGCCTGAGCCGTCACGCTGTGCTGGTTAAGCAGAGGGTGGCCACGGGGCACAATCGGCACCAGTTCATTATCCAGAAACGGCAGTGACGTCAACGGTCGCTCGGCCGGCACCATGCCCATAATGAACAGGTCATCCGTATTGTCATTTAACCGCTGCAATGCCGTTGCCCGGTTCACAACGGCCACCGAAACGCTCACCTGGGGGTTCAACTGCAAAAACGCACTCAGCATGTAAGGCACGACATACTGCGCGGTATTGACGGCCACCAGCCTTAGCTCACCCGCGACCTGCCCTTCCAGCGCCGCCAGCCTGTTTTGTACCCGTTCAAGCTCGAGAAACACCGACTCCACACAACTGGCCATTTCCTCGCCTGCGGCTGTGCCATAGAGCTTGCGCCCCACATACTCAAACATCGGCATACCCAGCGCCTGCTCCAGATGACGCACCTGGCTGCTAACCGCCGGCTGGGTGAGACCCAATAGTTCACCGGCCCTGCTGTAGCTTTTCAGATCATTCACCGCCTTGAAAACCTGAAGTTGTCGGAACGTCAAACGGCTGGCCAGGTTCTGGATGCTTAGGGGCATTTCACGTGCTTCCTGTGTTGAGCCATAAGCTATTACTTATAGATAAACAAAATAATATCAATTTTTCGTGAAAGGTCTATCCCGCTATTCTTTTTGTAACCCTAATTCGAGCTTTTATCACCTTCATTCGGGACGACGAAACGAGGAATCTCCCATGCTGAAGAAAGTGTTGATCGCCAACCGCGGCGAAATTGCCGTCCGCATCGTGCGGGCCTGTGCAGAAATGGGGATACGCTCGGTAGCCATCTACACCGAACCGGATCGCTATGGCTTGCACGTGAAACGCGCTGACGAATCCTATTCTCTGGGCGATGACCCCATAGCGGGCTATCTCGACCCCGCCCGCATCGTCAATCTGGCCGTGGAAACCGGCTGCGATGCCATCCACCCGGGCTACGGTTTTTTGTCAGAAAACGCCAACTTCGCCCGCTTGTGCGAGCAAAAAGGTGTGGTCTTTATAGGCCCTAAATCCAGCGTTATCCACGGCATGGGCGACAAAACCCAGGCCCGTGACAGCATGCGCGCCGCCGGCATTCCCATCACACCTGGCTCCGATGGCAACCTCGAAAACCTGGATGAGGCCCTTAAACTGGCCAACGACATTGGCTATCCGGTGATGGTAAAAGCCACATCCGGAGGCGGCGGCCGGGGCATACGCCGCTGCGATACACCGCAAGAACTGAAAACCCAGTATCCCCGGGTGATCTCAGAAGCCACCAAGGCCTTTGGCTCGGCTGAAGTGTTCATGGAAAAGTGCATCGTGAACCCCCGCCACATCGAAGTGCAGATACTGGCAGACAGCCAAGGCAATGTGATTCATCTGTTCGAACGCGACTGTTCCATACAGCGCCGCAACCAAAAGCTGATTGAAATCGCCCCGAGCCCGCAAATCACGCCGGAGCAACGCCAGTACATCGGCGACCTGGCGGTACGAGCGGCCAAAGCGGTGGGTTATGAAAATGCCGGTACCGTTGAGTTTCTGCTGTCGGGCAACGAAGTCCACTTTATGGAAATGAACACCCGGGTGCAGGTGGAACACACCATCACCGAGGCCATCACCGGCGTAGACATTGTGCGCGAGCAACTGCGCATAGCCTCTGGCCTGGCCCTGAGCTATCGCCAGGAAGACATCCAGTTCCGGGGCTTCGCGCTGGAGTTCCGCATTAACGCAGAGGATCCGAAGAACGACTTTCTACCCAGTTTTGGCCGCATCACACATTACTATGCTCCCGGCGGACCCGGGGTGCGGGTAGACACGGCCATCTACACCGGTTATGAAATCCCCCCTTATTACGATTCCATGTGTCTGAAGCTGGTGGTGTGGGCATTGACCTGGGATGAAGTAATCGCCCGTGGCAAGCGCGCGCTGGATGACATGCGCTTGCACGGCATCAAAACCACGGCAAACTATTATCAGCAAATTCTTGAGCATCCAGATTTTCGCAGCGGTAATTTCAACACCAGTTTCGTGCCCGATCATCCCGAACTGCTGAACTATTCAACCAAGCGCCACCCCAGTGAAATTGCGCTTGCCCTCGCCGCCACCATCGCCGCGCACGCAGGCTGGTAATTCGCAGGAGAAAGACATTATGAGTCAAGCAAAAAAAATCCAAGTGACGGATCTCACACTACGTGACGCGCACCAGTCGCTGATCGCAACCCGCATGCGCACAGAGGACATGCTGCCCATCTGCGAAAAGCTGGATCAGATTGGCTACTGGTCTCTGGAAGTTTGGGGCGGCGCCACCTTCGACGCCTGCGTGCGGTTTTTGAAAGAAGACCCGTGGGAACGTCTGCGCCAGCTGCGCGAAGCTCTGCCGAACAGTCGCCTGCAAATGTTGCTGCGAGGCCAGAACCTTCTGGGCTATCGCCATTACGCTGACGACGTTGTAGAAGCGTTTGTTCAGAAAGCGGCCGACAATGGCATAGACGTGTTCCGGGTGTTCGATGCACTCAACGATTTGCGCAACATTGAAACGGCCATGAAAGCGGTGAAAAAAGCCGGCAAACACGCCCAGGGCACCATCTGCTATACCACCAGTCCGGTGCACACTCCGGAGCTGTTTGTGAAACAGGCCAAGGACATGCAGGCCATGGGCGCAGATTCCATCGCCATCAAAGACATGGCAGGGCTGCTAACCCCCTATGGCACGTTTGATCTGGTGCAAGCGATCAAAGCGGAAGTTGATCTGCCGCTGGTTATTCACAGCCATTCCACCTCAGGCCTGGCGCCCCTGTGCCAGCTCAAGGCCGTTGAGGCAGGTGTCGACCGCATTGATACGGCCATTTCGTCGTTTTCGTCTGGCACCAGCCACCCGGCTACCGAATCCCAGGTTGCCGCCCTCAAAGGCACGGATTACGACACAGGGCTGGATCTGGAACAACTGAGCGAGGTTGCCGACTACTTCCGCGAAGTGCGCAAGAAGTACCAGCAGTTTGAAAGCGAGTTCACTCGTGAAGACGTCTCGGTGCAAATCAATCAAGTGCCCGGCGGCATGATGTCTAACCTCGCCAATCAACTTAAAGAGCAGAATGCGCTGGATCGCATTCGCGAAGTGTTCGATGAAATCCCACGGGTGCGCGAAGACCTGGGCTTTCCGCCACTGGTTACGCCCACCTCGCAAATTGTGGGTACTCAGGCGGTTTACAATGTACTGGCCGGCCAACGCTATAAAACCATCACCAACGAAGTGAAACGCTATCTTCAGGGTGGCTACGGACGCCCCCCCGCACCGGTGAACGCGGAAGTGCGCAACAAGGCAATCGGCAACGAATCCGTTGACGAAGGCCGCCCAGCCGACCATCTAAGCCCGGAAATGAACCGATTGCGCAAAGACATAGGCGAGCTGGCCCTCAACGAAGAAGACGTGTTGACCTACGCCATGTTCCCTGACTTGGGCCGGGAGTTTTTGCAGCAACGCAAAGACGGCACTCTGGTACCTGAGCCACTGCTGCCGCCAGAGGCAAAATCCCAAGAGCGCTTAGGCACCGGCCTGGCCACTGAATTTCGCATTGAAGTTCATGGCGAGAGCTATGAGGTGGCGGTAACCGGCGCCGGTGATTCCGGTGTTGGCAAACGCAAACTCTACCTGTCGCTGGACGGCATGCCGGAAGAAGTGGTGTTTGAGCCGCTTAACGAATACGTGGCCGCAGGCGGCAGCGCACGCAAGAAAGCCTCGATGCCCGGGCACGTCAGCACCGCAATGCCTGGCAATGTGGTCGAGGTTCTGGTGAGCGAAGGCGACAGCGTAAGTGCAGGCCAAGCCGTGTTGATTACCGAGGCCATGAAGATGGAAACCGAAGTACACACCGATATCGACGGCAAAGTAGACGCCATCTACGTGACTAAAGGCGACCGGGTAACCCCGGGGGAAGTGCTGATCAGTATCGTCTGATCATCGTAACTTCGGGGATTTAAACCATAGTCTCAGTACATCGACGATTACTCACCCCGGCACAAATAGCGTTTTCTATTGGTGCCGGGCTGTTTCGCTGTTACTTGGTGATCTGGATGTCGACAGAGGAGGTGAGCACCCGCAGGTCTTCGGGCATGGAGTGCGCCATCAGGCGGTATTAAATAGGCCTTTCTGAGCTTCTGACACAAAACCACGGTATTGGGACTGGCCATAATATTTTAACTAGAGATACGGTTCTGAAGGGTCATAAGGAATCGGGCCTGGCTACTCTGGTAGATTGCCGCACCGGCTTCTTGCAGGCGGCCTTGCTGCCCGAAGTGAGGGCGAGCCCGACGGCTGACGTTATGATTCGGCTATTGCGGCCTCTCCGAGGCGCCGTGAAGACCCTAACATTGGATAATGCTCTGAGTTTGCCGAGCACCGACGCATTGGTAAAGCAGTCGCTGCCAGCATGTATTTCTGTGATCCGTACCGATCCAGTCAGCGCGGCACCAACGAGAATACCAACGACCTGATCCGGCAATATTTCCCAAAAGGGACGGACTTCAGGAAGATCACAAAAGCCCAACTAAAGCAGGTGGTGCTGCACTTATTACTTGAATCCAGGATTTAACACCTTGACAAACAGTTTTATAAACGACTTTTAAATACTGTATGCCGCCCTTATCAATAGTAAATAAATTAAATGCTTTATCTCTTAACACAGTAATTTATTTTCTCAATTATTTTTCACCATATTTAAAATAAAATGTTACCCCGAAAATATCCGTCAACCACCTAAAAATAGTCAATCTAACTGCACTTATCCGGTAACACCGCAGTTGATGACCGATGCGGTAGATTTTTATATTTTGAATATCCATTTCGAGAGAAACTTTCATTTAAAATTATAAGTATTAAGGAACCTCTGAATAAGTCCCAAGAATCAGCGATAATACAATCATCGTCAACCGGACAGGATTCATCGCCATGAGTCAGATCACCTTCTCCGAAGCCGAATATCAGAATAAGAAACGCAAGACTCGTCGCGAGATCTTTCTGGAACGGATGGACAAACTGATTCCTTGGAAGCAGTTGGAGAAGAAAGTGACCCGCTATTACCCCAAGGGCCAGACTGGTCGACCCCCATACCCTCTGTCTGCGATGCTGCGCGTTCACTGCATGCAGCTGTTCTACAATCTTAGCGACCCGGCCATGGAAGACGCTCTCTACGAAATTGAATCCATGCGCCACTTTGCGGGCTTGAAGCTGGACCGCTTGCCGGACGAAACCACCATTCTCAAGTTCCGACATTTTCTGGAGCGTCATGGTTTGGGCAAAGCGTTGTTCAAAGAGGTGAACAAGCATTTGGAGAAAAGCGGCCTGATGCTGCGTAAAGGCAGCATTGTTGACGCCACCATTATTTCCGCACCGAGCTCTACCAAGAATGAGAGCGGCCAACGTGTGTTTGGTGATGCCGGCTACCTTGGAATTCAATAACGGGATGAGCATAAGGATCGCAAAAATGTTTCTTGGCTCATTGCCAAACGCCCTGGCACTCGCAAGACGATGGATGAACGTAAACTGAAAGCCGAAAAGCTCAAGGCCAGCGCCCGGGCCAAAGTGGAACATCCTTTCAGGTACATCAAACAAGTCTTTGGTCCTTAATTATATTATTATGAAAAATATAAGATAAAAAAACATCCGCCAGGGAAACACTTTTCAATTCCCGTATGCTTCTGCAAGACCTGAAGCATGCAGTAGCAAGGCGCCGCTCGCCGGCAATGGCCGTAACGACGCGGCTAATGCGTGCTTCAGGCCTTGCCCGGAGGACGAACCCAGCCTTCGCCCTGAGCCCGCTTGACAGACATCCAGCCTGCCTTCGCGAACTCGCCTTGAGGCTGAATTCGTCCCAAGGCCAGAAGCGCACGGGAATTGATCAGCGTTTCCCTCAGATTATAATTTAATATCAATATGTTTATTTTTGTATTTTACAGAGATATAAATAGCTAATTTAAAATATTAGGAATATAAATGCTCCTGACTCGATAAAACCAGCTTGTTGAAATGTAATCAATCGTACTCATAAACAATTCTGTCTGAATGACAGGAATTTGCGCAAGCGCATGAGCCCCCCGGAATGAGTATGTATTACTCAGCTCCCTATCCAGCCAGTTAATACATCGCTGGAACCAAGCAGTAGGAAAATATTATGAATACGATTCAAAAATACACAAAGTCGTTAATAACGATTTTTATTATGTTATTAGCGGCATCGCTCTCGGCTTGTTTTAATGACAGTAGCAGTGGTACCAGCTCACCGGCTCCGACCGGGGGCCTGCTAACCGTTACGGCTACCGGCCCGGCAGCCGATGCCGTCGGCGTAAGCACAAACAGCGCCGTGACGGCGACTTTCGGTGATGCGATAAACGCTGACACCCTCGATACCGCCAGCTTTACGGTAGCTGCGGCCAGCGAAATGCCGGTGACGGGCGCCGTTAGCCTGGACGCCGCAACCAATACTGGCATCTTCCAGCCCAGTGGCGGCAATTTCGGAGCCAGTACTACCTACATCGCTACCATCACGACAGCGGTCGCGTCTGAGAATGGCAAACGCCTGTCCAGTGACTATCAATGGAGCTTTACCACCGGCACGGGTGCCGATAGCAAAGCCCCTACCGTTACCTCGACCGATGCGGCCGATGGGGACATCGGTGTTGCCACCAACCGGAACATTTCTGCCAACTTCAGCGAAGCCATATATGTGCCCAGCGTGAACGGCTCGACCTTTGTAGTGACGGATGTGAACAGCAACGCCGTGACCGGCACGGTAGAGCTTGTTGGCACCACAGCCATATTCAATCCTGTGAATGACCTTGCCACCAACACCGAATACACCGCGACACTCACCACCGGCATCAGGGATCTTGCTGCAAATACCTTGGCGGCGAACGTCGTCTGGTCGTTCACGACCGGCGGCAGTGCAGCCCGGGGTCCGGCTCCGGTTACTCTTGGTACGGCAGGTGATTACGTAATTCTGGCGAAAACCGGCATTTCCACCACTGGCGTCACTAACATCACTGGAGACATCGCTGTCAGCCCGGCCGCAGAAACCGCTATCACCGGCTTCTCCCAGACACGTGACGCATCCAATACCTTCTCCACTTCGGGTATTGTGGACGGCAAAATCTTCGCGGCCAATATGGCTGTGCCAACACCGTCCATGCTCACCACCGCCATCAGTGATATGGAAACGGCCTATACCGACGCCGCCGGACGCACAAACCCGGACAGCACCGAACTCGGTGCCGGCAACATCAGTGGGCTGACACTCAGCCCGGGGCTCTACAAATGGAGCAGTGATCTGTTGATTGCGTCGGATGTGACGCTGGACGGTAGCGCAAACGATGTGTGGATATTCCAGATCGCAGGCAAACTAACCGTGAGCAACGGCGTTTCAGTTATCCTGAGTGGCGGCGCAGTGGCGAAGAACGTGTTCTGGCAGGTGGCGGGTAACACTACCTTCGGCACCACTAGCAACGTCAGTGGCGTTGTCCTCAGCAAAACCCTGATCGACATCCAGACCGAAGCCACTCTCAAAGGGCGGGCACTGGCCCAGACGGCAGTCACCCTGGACGCGAATATGATTACGCAACCGGCACCGTAAAACCGGCCGCAGGACAGCCGTTAACACAAAGGACCCCTTGGGGTCCTTTTCCGTTTCAGGCGCTGGTCATAGGTTCGGCCAGATTCGGTTTTTGCTGGTCAGGCTGAGTCTGAGCAAAACAGTAAACCTGATTTCGCCCGTTTTTCTTGGCCCGGTACATGGCCTGATCGGCGTGCATCAGGAGTTGGTCCGGCGTACCTCCATCCTGAGGGTAGCGCGCGATACCGATGCTGCCCGACACTTGAGGCGTCCCGTCGCCCAAATCAAAAGGTTTCGCCAGTTCACTGATAATGCCCTGGGCAAGCAACTCTATCTGCGCGATGTCAGCTATATCCAATAAAATGACGGTGAACTCGTCACCACTGAGCCGGGCAACTGTATCTTCATCACGCACACTGCCAAGCATTCGTTCAGCAGCCTGTTTTAATAGCTGGTCGCCAACTTCATGACCCAGTAAATCATTTACCTCCTTGAAGTTATCGAGATCAATGAACAGCAACGCGAAGGGCGCGCCGGTGCGTTCAGAATGCCGGGTTTGCTGATCGAGCCTGTCCCGGAACAGTCTTCTGTTGGGCAGGTCGGTGAGCAGGTCATAGTTGGCATGATGCCAGATCTCAGCCTCAGAGTTTCGCCGCTCGGTGACATCCCGGGCCACTCCGGCAATGGCTTCAACCGACCCGCTTGCGTCCATTACGGGTGAATAGACATATTCATACCAGCGTTTTTCTGATCCTGCCCCGACCGTGACTTCCCCTCTAAGGCTTTTTTTCGTTTCTATGACGGTTTCGAATTGGCTACGCAGGTCGTTATCGTGTTCGGGCCACAGGTCAGCCACTGCAATACCTGGGAGTCGATTCGCAGGCACGCCCAGCAGTGTGGCAGTAGCGATGTTTGCGAACACGATGCGACCGTTGACGTCAACGAGGTAGGTGGGATCGGGAGACCCTGACAACATGGAAACGAAGCTCCGTTCCTGCCTGTCCTTTTCTTTGGTGAAACTCTCAATCGAACCAAGAAGCGCCTGGTCAATGGCCCGGTCAAACAGCACCAGTTCATCCACACCTGACGGGGTTAACTCGTCTGCACCCTTGGTCCACAGCTCAACCACGCTGGTGCGCAGAGCAAAGAATTCGCTCGCGAGATCGATAATATCCAGGCCTAGCTTCCGGCGTTCCTGCCCATGCTCGCGAGCGGATTTATTGGCTTCTGCTGCCTGGCCGTTGCGCTGCCGCTCCGCCTAGGGCTGTTCGATTTCATGAGCGATTGAGGTCAACATTGCTTTGGCGTGATCGCGGCGCTCTGCTTTTGAAGCGGATTTATCAGGCAAGAGGTCTCTGGCGTTATCCTCCCAAGCCTGAAGAACGGCTTCGATATTGACCAATATCCACTCTGATAGGCGCATGCTTTCTTACTCAAAGGGACCGTGATGGCAGATCAGACAACCCCATGGAGCGGTTGATGTGGTTCATCCCCACGGTAAGGGAGGCAGCAATATGGATCAGGCGATAGGCGTCGGGCTCCGAGCATGGGTCCCAGCCCGGGCCTGGCATCTCTGATGACGACAACCCGGCTGCGACAAAGCTGTCCGTGATATCCGTCAGGTGCATTAAGTGGGCGGCGGTTTCGGCCCAGTCTTCATGGGGGTGCGGCGGGATAATCTGTGCGTTCATCGCCAAACATTGCCCGGAAGGCGTCCAGGAAATCCTGGCGCAGACTGAGCCGCCACCAGAGCATCTGCGAGATTTCGTGGCGCATGTGACCAATCATTGTGCGGTAGGGCTCATCCAGCGCCTCGCGCCGGGTTATGCTCAGGACCGGGTCCGGCGCCAGCGCAATGTAGCTCACCACGCCCCGCCACAAACCAAAATTAAGATGACAATACACTTCACGCCCGCGCCGCCAGCATCACCTGCCAATTGCCAAAGTAGCGACGCGCCAGAATGATACGACCGATCACCAGCGGGCTCAGAACGGCTGCTGTCCAGCTGCCAAACAGGGCGAATTGCAGCGCAAAGGCCACGTTCGCGGAAATCAGCAGCACCATCAGACGGTCATCCCGTTTGCTGGCAAAGCCGACAATGCAGAATCCCAGTTCGATCAGGCTGATGATCTGGCCCGCCATCTCGGCATGGCTCATTCCCTCAAGCATGACGAACGATCCGGGACAACAAAGAAGGATTGCCAGAGGCCCGGATCCTGAGCTTCCTCACCGAAGTGCAGGCTGCCCGAAGGTTAAAGAGGTCTCCGGCGAAGGATCGGTATGGACAACTCAAAGGGCCTGCCATTGCTGGGGCTGACAGCTCAGGGCTTTGAGCGACTCTTCTGGTTGAACAGAAGCTGTCGCTCCTGTTCGTCCGGGCCAGCGCTGCGGCGATACTCCTTGCCCAGATTCACACCCGCCTGAACGGCGGGTCTCACCTTGATCGCATTGCGCCAACGCTGAACGTTTGGGAATTCCGTAAGGTCCTGACCCAGCGGTTTGGCAATCAGCACCCAAGGCCACGACACTATGTCGGCGATGGTGTAACCGTCTCCCAGAATGTACTCCCGGTTAGACAACCGGTCTTCCAGCACACCCAGGCAGCGGTTGTACTCATTGGCGTAACGGTTTTGTGAATAGGGATGCTCGCCGGGCGCGTAATTGACGAAATGGCTCAGTTGCCCGGCCATGGGGCCAAGGTTGCCCACTTGCCAGAACAGCCATTCCAGCAGCTCCTTTTTGCCTCTGGCATCGTTGGGCATAAACCGACCGGTTTTCTCCGCCAGATGCATCAGAATAGCCCCGGATTCGAAAACCGGCAGCGGCTCTCCATCAACGTCGTGATCTACAATCGCCGGTATCCGGTTGTTGGGGCTGACCGCCAGAAACTCGGCTGAGAACTGATCACCCCGGCCGATGTTAACCGGGACCATGCGATAGTCGAGACCACACTCCTCCAGCATGATGGATACCTTCCATCCGTTGGGTGTTGGCCAGTAATAGAAATCAATCATGATTGCCCTTCCTCTGCCACGCCGGCCACACCTGACTGGACCAGCGTCTGTAAGTCGTCACTGGAATAGCCGCAGCCTGCCAGCAACGCCATCGTGTCCTGCCCGAGGGACGGTGCGCCGTGCCAGGGTTGGGTTGGCGTGGCTGAGAATCGGGCCGGGCCCCGGGTCTGGCGGATTATGCCCGCCTGGGGGTGGTCATACTCTACCAGTAAGTCATTGGCCTGAACCTGTGGATGCGCCAACACCTGAGTACGGGTCAGCACCGGGGCACAAGGCACCGACTCGTCTGCCAGACGCTCCAGCCAGTTTTCTGCAGAGTCTGTTTTGATCACGGACTGAATCAGATCAAGCCGGGCGTCGATGTTTTTCTGCCTCAGTTCCGCGGTCAGGAAGCGCGGATCCTCGGCCCATTCCGGTCGATTCAGTGCACCGATCAACGCCTGCCACTCACGGTCATTCTGCACCGCGATGGTGATATGGCCATTAGTGGTTTCGTAAATCAGATCCTGAAAGCTGGCCGCCTCCTGTTGTGGCAACTCACCCTTCACAAAGGTCTGGCTACCCATGTCCGAACTCCACAGAAACGCGATAATGGCGTCCAGCATGGACAGCCGCACATGCTGACCCTCGCCCGTGCGCTCGCGGGCAAACAGCGCCGCAGTGATAGCCTGGGCTGCGGTTACGCCAGTGAGTTTATCGGGCAGGATGGTTCTGACCAGTTGCGGGCGTCGTTCGTCAGCGCCGGCCTGCACCGTAGCCAGGCCAGACAGGCCCTGAATCAGCGGATCGTAAACCGGCCGCTGGGCATAGGGGCCGGTGTCACCGAACCCACTGATGGACACCATGATTAGGTTCGGTGCCACCTTGCGCAATTCGTCCTCACCCAGTCCCATTCTGTCGATTACACCGGGGCGGAAATTCTGGACAAACACATCGGCGGTGGCGACCAGCTTTAACAGCGCTTCACGCCCCGCCGGCTCTTTCAGATTGAGCGCTACCGATTTCTTGTTGCGATTGTTGTTAAGAAAGGACGCCGAGACATTGCCCTGACGGTTGGCGGCGGAACGGGTGAAATCGCCACCGGCCGGATTTTCGATCTTGATGACCTCGGCGCCCTGATCCGCCAGCATCATCGTGGCCAGGGGGCCAGACACCATAGCCGTCAGATCAATAATCCGGATGCCTTCAAGTGGACCAGTCATGTGGGTGCTCCTGTCATCAGCTCAGTCAAATGCGAGAAGTGATACCGAGAAAACCGTCCTGTTGCGCTGCCAGCGCGCACGGCTTGGAGTGAAGACGATTGCCGGGCGGCACTTTCAAGTCCTCCAACTGTACGGCCAGATTCACGTATTCAAGTTTTCTGGCAGCTGTTGGTGCGACACCCGCAGGACACTTCTTTGTCTTACCATTGGCGTACAGCTCTTGAGTTCGTTTGTCAGCGAAGGATTTAATCTTGCGCCACTTGATTGACTTGTATGGATACTAACTCTGCAGTTTGGGTAAAGTGAGGCCCAGGCTTTAGCAGCAACTAAAGCTTCCTACACAGCAGTTCGGTGAGCGACTGGTTCCTCTATTGAGAGACCGTTAACAAGTGAGAACGCTGCGTAGACTCCAA
>NZ_DRGY01000089.1 GCF_011049865.1 Marinobacter antarcticus
GATGTGTATAAGAGACAGGGCCTTATTGGGTGACAAGCTGAGCGCCGAGAAGGCGGAGCAATGGGGCATGATCTGGCAGTGCGTTGAAGACGATGCCCTGCAGGATGAAGCCATGAAACTGGCCCGCCATTTCGCGACCCAACCCACCAAGGGCCTGGGAATGATCAAGCGAGCCCTGCACGCAAGCGCCGACAACAGCTTTGAAGAACAGGTATTGGTAGAGCGGGATCTGCAGCGCCTGGCTGGCCGCACCGAAGATTACCGTGAGGGCGTCGCCGCCTTTATGGCTAAACGCGCACCCGAATTCAAGGGGAAGTAAGCCATGCAACCACTTGCCACCGACATGCCCGTTGCCGTTATCGGCGCCGGCGCCATGGGCGCAGGCATTGCCCAGGTAGCCGCACAGGCAGGCCACCGGGTTTTTCTGCTCGATCAGCGCGAAGGTGCCGCCGAAGCCGGCCGCCAAAGCATCGCCAAACAGCTGCAGCGCCGGGTTGATAAGGGAAAGATGGAGCAGTCCGCGCTGGACTCCCTTCTGGATCGCATCAAACCGATTAGCGAACTCAGCGAACTGGCAGGCGCCGGCCTGGTGATCGAAGCCATCGTGGAAGATCTCGAGATCAAACGTAGCCTGCTGGCCAACCTTGAGGACGTGTGCGGCGAGCAAACCATTCTGGCCACAAATACGTCGTCCATATCCGTGACGGCCCTGGGTGCGAACATGAAGCACCCAGAGCGCCTGGTAGGCATGCACTTTTTTAACCCTGCGCCGCTCATGGCCTTGGTCGAAGTCATCAAAGGGTTGGCCACTGCCAATGAGATTGCCCAAAGCGTCTACGCCACTGCCGCTCAGTGGGGCAAGAAACCCGTTATCGCCACGTCGACGCCCGGCTTTATTGTTAACCGGGTAGCTCGGCCTTTTTACGCCGAAAGCCTGCGCCTGCTGCAGGAACAGGCAACAGACAGCGTGACGCTCGATGCCGTTTTGCGCGAAGCTGGCAGCTTTCGCATGGGGCCTTTCGAGCTGACCGACCTTATCGGCCACGACGTCAACTACGCCGTCACCTGCTCGGTTTTTAACGCCTACTATCAAGACACCCGCTTTTTGCCCTCTCTCGTTCAGAAAGAACTGGTCGACGCCGGCCATTTGGGGCGCAAAAGCGGCCAGGGGTTTTACAGCTACGCCGAAGGCGCGCAGAAGCCGGAGCCTGCAACTGCCGGGCTCATGAGCTGCGATGCAGACACATTGATTGTGGAAGGCAACCCCGGCCCGCTGGCAGCTCTGGTAACGCGTTTAAGCGCAAGTGGTCTCAAGGTTATCGAGCGGGATGGCCCTGGCCGGCTGCGTTTTGGCGAGGCGGTACTGGCGCTGACCGATGGCCGTATGGCCACCGAACGCGCCGCTGCTGATGCCTGCAACAATTTGGTTCTGCTGGACCTGGCGTTTGATTACGACAAAGCCGGGCGCCTCGCAATGGCCGCAGCCGATCAAGCATCATCACAGGCTGTCAATGACGCCTGTGCCCTGCTGCAAAAAGCCGGTATGGCGGTGAGCCATATAGCCGACCGGCCCGGCCTGGTGGTTATGCGCACCGTCGCCACCCTGGTCAACGAAGCCGCAGACGCGGCCTTGCACGGCGTGGCGTCCATGGGCGATATCGATCTGGCTATGAAAGCCGGCCTGAATTATCCCGAAGGCCCGCTGCGCTGGAGCGACGATCTCGGGTTCAGCCTTGTGCATACCGTACTCACACACATTCAGCAAAGTTATGGCGAAGACCGTTACCGGCCGGCGTTGTTGCTGCGCAAAAACCGGTTCGCCGAAAAGGGGTTCTACTCATGAGCAACGAGCACCACGCACCCGATGCGCAAAAGCTGGCGCAAGACTGCGCCGAAGCCATGTACGAGCGGGATGAAGCCAGCCGCAACCTCGGCATGAAGATTACTCACGTATCCCCGGGTAAAGCGACCGTCACCATGCCGGTCACCAGCATCATGATTCAGGGGCACGGCTCCTGCCACGGTGGCTACCTGTTCACCCTGGCCGATTCGGCGTTTGCCTTTGCCTGTAACAGCTACAATAAAGCGACAGTGGCATCAGGCTGTACCATCGATTACATGCTCGGTGCCCGTGACGGCGATGTGCTTACCGCCAATGCGGTTGAGCAGTCCCGTGGCAATCGCACCGGCGTTTACGACACCACCATCACGAATCAGAACGGCCATGTAATCGCCCTGTTTCGCGGCAAGTCCTACCAGGTACGCGGCGAAGTCATCCAGTTGGAGAATGATCAATGAGTAACGAAAAACGCCTGCAAGATGCCTACATAGTAGACGCTGTACGCACACCGATTGGCCGCTACGGCGGTTCTCTTGCAACCGTGCGCGCTGACGATCTGGGCGCTATTCCCATGAAAGCGCTGAAAGACCGCCACAGCGAACTGGACTGGGCCGCCATCGACGACGTGCTTTACGGCTGCGCCAACCAGGCCGGCGAAGATAACCGCGACGTTGCTCGTATGTCATTGCTGCTGGCCGGTTTGCCGATTGATGTGCCGGGCGCCACGATCAACCGCCTGTGCGGTTCCGGTATGGACGCTATTGGCAGTGCCGCCCGCGCACTGCGCACAGGCGAGGCTGGCCTGATGTTGGCCGGCGGCGTGGAGTCCATGTCGCGCGCACCTTTCGTGATGGGCAAGGCCGATTCCGCCTTCAGTCGCAAAGCGGAGATGTTCGACACCACCATTGGCTGGCGTTTCGTGAACCCGCTCTTGAAGAAACAGTACGGCATAGATTCCATGCCGGAAACCGCCGAGAACGTGGCGGCTGATTTTGGCATTAGCCGGGAAGACCAGGACGCCTTCGCCCTGCGCAGCCAACAGCGCACGGCGGCCGCTCAGAAAGCGGGACGCTTCAACAATGAAATCGTGCCGGTCAGCGTTCCTCGCCGCAAGCAGGACCCGCTCGTTGTGGATACCGACGAACACCCCCGGGAAACCAGCCTGGAAAAGCTCGCCAGCCTGGGAACACCCTTCCGGGATGGCGGCAGCGTTACCGCTGGCAATGCGTCCGGCGTAAACGACGGCGCCTGCGCCCTGCTGTTGGCCAGCGGCGATGCTCTGAAACTACACAATCTCAAGCCTCGGGCCCGGGTTGTTGCCATGGCCACCGCCGGCGTTGAGCCACGCATTATGGGCATGGGCCCGGCGCCCGCCACCCGTAAGGTATTGAAAACGGCGGGCCTTGAACTGGCCGATATGGACGGGATCGAGCTAAACGAAGCCTTCGCTGCTCAGGCACTGGCCGTGCTGCGTGACCTGGGCCTGCCCGATGACGCCGAACACGTAAACCCGAACGGCGGAGCCATAGCCCTTGGCCACCCGCTGGGCATGAGCGGTGCACGCCTTGTTACCACAGCCTTGAACGAGCTGGAACGCCGCCACCAGCAGGGCCAAAACGCACGTTATGCCCTGTGCACCATGTGCATCGGTGTAGGCCAGGGCATTGCGCTGATTATCGAGCGCGTCGACAACGCCGAATGATATGCCTGCCCCGATCACTCGGGGCGCGTAACACGAACAATCGTTGACCCGGCAGCCAGTCAGGCCAACAAGAACAAGACGGGAAACATCATGGATCTACCTATGCAAAAGATCGGAAAACTGGACCGGATGGAAACGGCCAGTGTGGACGAACTTCGCCACGAGCAGTTGCAACGTCTGCGCTGGAGCGTTTGGCATGCCTATACAAACGTGCCCCATTACCGCAACGCATTTGACGCCATTGGCCTGAAGCCCATGGACATCAACAGCCTGGCCGACATCGCCAGGATTCCGTTCACCGGGAAAGACGACCTGCGAGCAAACTATCCGTTCAACATGTTTGCGGTACCCATGAGAAAAGTCGTTCGGGTACATGCCTCCAGCGGCACCACCGGCAAACCCACCGTTGTAGGCTACACCCAGAGCGACATTGAAACCTGGGCCGACATTGTTGCCCGCTCCATTCGCGCCGGCGGCGGCCACGCCGGGGACAAGATTCATGTTGCCTACGGTTATGGCTTGTTCACCGGGGGCCTTGGTGCCCACTATGGCGCCGAGCGTCTCGGCTGCACGGTCATTCCCATGTCGGGCGGGCAAACCGAAAAACAGGTTCAGCTGATCAAGGATTTTGAGCCCGACATCATCATGGTGACGCCTTCGTACATGCTGAACCTTGCGGATGAGATGGATCGCCAGGGCGTGGACCCCAAGAAAGCGCCCCTGCGGCTGGGCATCTTCGGTGCCGAGCCCTGGACCAACGAAATGCGCACGGAACTGGAAGATCGCCTGGGCATTGAAGCCTTGGACATCTACGGCCTGTCCGAAGTGATGGGGCCAGGCGTTGGTATGGAATGCTTAGAAACCAAAGACGGTCCGACCATCTGGGAAGACCATTTCTACCCGGAAATCGTCAATCCGGAAACCGGTGAAGTACTGCCCGACGGCGAGTACGGCGAACTGGTGTTCACGTCTCTCACCAAAGTCGCCATGCCGGTGTTGCGTTACCGCACCCGCGATCTTACCCGTCTGCTGCCCGGTACGGCTCGCCCTATGCGTCGCATCGACAAAATCACCGGTCGCAGCGACGACATGCTGATTATCCGTGGTGTAAACGTATTCCCCACCCAGATTGAAGAGCAGGTACTGAAATGCCGCGCTCTGGCACCTCACTACGAAATTGAGGTGTACAAGAAAGGCAATCTGGATTGTGTGGATGTGCGGGTTGAATTGAAGGTGGGTGCCGAGGGCGCAAGCGCCAAGGAAAATGCCGCCAAAGAACTCGCGCACCACATCAAATCCTTCATCGGCATCAGCACCAGTGTGCACGTTCAGGACGCGGGAACCATGAACCGCTCTGAGGGCAAGGCCAAGCGCGTATTCGACCGGCGCAAGGAGTGATGCCTGCCGTCAGAGCAGCCGAATGAAGCAGACATGATACAGAATTAGATGACTTGATATTTATTCAGTATCATATAGTATGAAAATACAGATGAAGATATCGCCTATGATCCGTCACGGCGCACTGCTGCCCAACTTCAGCAGACCCAAATAAGTCAGATTCGGAGAGAGTTATGTACGCACAGATGGTTGATACAGGTACAAAGCGCCTCAAAACCCTGGAAGAGATGTCTCCCGAAGAGCGAGACTTCCAGGAAAAAGTAGACGCCGAAACCAAAATTGAAGCCAAGAACTGGATGCCAGATGCCTATCGCAAAACGTTGGTACGCCAGATCTCCCAACATGCCCACTCGGAAATTGTTGGCATGCTGCCGGAAGGCAACTGGGTTACTCGCGCGCCTACGCTGAAGCGCAAGCTACAGCTGATGGCGAAAATTCAGGACGAAGCGGGCCACGGCCTGTACCTGTACAGCGCCATGGAAACCCTGGGCGCTGACCGCGACGATGAAATCCAGAAACTGCACGACGGCAAAGCCAAGTATTCCAGCATTTTCAACTACCCGACCCTGAACTGGGCTGATATGGGTGCGGTTGGCTGGCTGGTTGACGGCGCCGCCATTGTGAACCAGGTGGTGCTGCAGCGTACCTCCTATGGCCCCTATTCCCGCGCCATGGTGCGTATCTGTAAGGAAGAGAGCTTCCACCAGCGTCAGGGCTATCAGATCCTGTTGGATCTGATGCGTGAAGGCACGCAAGCGCAGAAAGACATGGTACAGGATGCCATCAACCGCCTGTGGTGGCCGTCGCTGATGATGTTCGGCCCGCACGACGATGAATCCCCCAACTCCCAGCAGTCCATGGTGTGGAAGATCAAGCGCAAGAGTAACGACGAGCTGCGCCAGATGTTTATCGATCAAACCATTCCACAGCTCGAATTCCTCGGCTGCACTGTGCCCGATCCGGATTTGAAGTGGAACGAAGAAACCGGTCATTACGACTTTGGCGCCATCAACTGGAAAGAGTTCTACGACGTGTTGAACGGCAACGGCCCGTGCAACCACGAGCGTATCGCCACACGTCGCAAAGCCATTGATGAGGGTGCCTGGGTACGGGAAGCCGCCGTTGCCTACGCCGCGAAACAAAAACATCGCGCTGCCGAAGCCGCGTAAACAGGAGAAACAATCATGGCTGAATGGCGCCTTTACGAAGTCTTCGTGCGCAGTAAGCACGGACTTAACCACAAACACGTAGGCAGTGTGCACGCCGCCGATAACGAAATGGCGATGGAAAATGCCCGCGAGCTTTACACCCGCCGCAGCGAAGGTGTCAGCATTTGGGTTGTCCCGTCTGACACCATAACGGCCTCTGCTTCGGACGAGAAAGAGATCCTGTTTGATCCCTCCGAAGACAAGGTTTACCGGCACGCTTCGTTCTACAAGCTACCTGACGAAGTCGGGCACATGTGAGGAGCAAACCATGACACAGCAACACGCGTTACAGGAATACCTGCTCCGCCTGGCGGATTCCGGAATGATTCTGGCCCAGCGCCTGAGCGAACTGGTTGGCAAAGCACCGGCTCTGGAAGAAGAGTTGGCGTCGACAAACGTGGCGCTCGACCTGATCGGCCAGGCTCGCAACTGGCACGAATACGCCGCCGAATTGATGGACGACGGTCGCGACGCAGACAAGCTGGTTTTTCTGCGGGATACCCACGAGTATCGCAACCTGCTGATGGTCGAGCAGCCGAATGAAGACTACGCCGTCACCATGGCGCGTCAGTTTTTCTTCGATGTGTGGCACTACTTCACGCTGAAAAGCCTGGTGAACGCCAGCGACGAACGCATTGCCAACATCGCGGCTAAAGCCGTTAAAGAAGCCACGTATCACCTGCGTCGCTCTTCGGAGTGGGTCAAACGCATGGGCGACGGCACCGAGGAAAGCCATCGCCGCATTCAAGATGCCTTTAACCTGCTGTGGCGCTTCACCGGTGAGCTGGTGACTCCGGACGACACCGACCACGCCATGTTCAAGGCCGGCATCGGCCCGGACCCTGAGCAGTTGAAGCAGGACTGGTTTGGCATGGTGCGTGAAGTTGCGGCCCAGGCCACCCTCACAACCGGCGAAGAAGACGCCTGGATGTACATGGGCGGGAAGCGCGGGGAGCACACCGAGCATCTGGGGCACATTCTGGCAGAAATGCAGTTTTTGCCTCGCGCCTACCCGGATGCGACCACCTGGTAATTCCGCCTGTTAAAGGGAGCACCTCCGGTGAATGAACACGAACCTTCGTCCGTAGACGTTTTGATTGCCAGCGACCGGGTGCCGGCTAACGCACACCCGGAACGGCTGACAGAAGACGCCATCTGGGAAATCCTGGCGAACGTCAAAGACCCGGAAGTGCCGGCGGTCAGTGTGGTAGAACTGGGTATTTTGCGCGGCCTGAGCTGGGACGGAAAACATCTTACAGTGGATGTCACACCCACCTACTCCGGCTGCCCTGCCACCGAACTGATCGAAGAGCTGATCGTTGAGGCCCTGCACGCAGCCGGCATTCGCGATCCGCAGATCAACCGCGTGCTGACGCCAGCCTGGACCACCGACTGGATAACCGAAGAAGGCCGGGAAAAACTCCGGGCATTTGGCATAGCAC
>NZ_DRGY01000090.1 GCF_011049865.1 Marinobacter antarcticus
CCTCTTTGAGGGTCAGTGAGTAGAATTTATTCATGATCGTATCGGCTCTATATGCATTTGAAGTAATCGAAGGGTTCGAGGCAATCAAGGCACCAGCAGCACGATGTTCCGGGACCAGTTGCAGGACCTGAAAAACGAATATATGACCCGTTTCAACCTGGTGTACATCTTCACCCGGGAAGAGCAGGACATAGATCTGTACAACGGTCGCATCGATGCCGATAAATGCGACAAGTTGTTCGATCACTGGATCGACGCTAAAACCCTGACCGCTGCGTTCCTTTGCGGCCCGCAGATGTTAACTGAAACCGTGCGCGACTCTCTGGTTCGCCACGGCATGGACAAATCGAACGTTCACTACGAGCTCTTTACCCCTGCCGGTGGTGTGCCGCAGGCGCGCAAAGACCGAGTCGAAACCAAAGTCGACCCGAAAGCCGTCAGTGTTGTCACCGTAAAAGCCGATGGTCGCTCACTGACCTTCAACCTGGTGCGCGACACCAAAACCATTCTTCAGGCAGGCAACGACGAAGGTGCCGACCTGCCTTACTCTTGTCAGGCCGGTGTGTGTTCTACCTGCCGCGCCAAGGTGATCGAAGGCGAAGTGGAGATGGATCAGAACTTCGCACTGGAAGATTACGAAGTTGAAGCAGGCTATGTGTTGTCCTGCCAGTGCTACCCCGTCAGTGACACGGTCACACTTGATTACGACGAATAGTCCTTCTGGAGTTTTTGTACATGTCAGTTCTTAAAAGTTTTATTGCCGGTGAATGGGTTGGCGAGCAGCAGGCCAAAGCCCTGCCCAGCGCCATCAACGGCGAGATCGTTGCGCACACGCACAGCGACACTCTGGATTTTAAAAAGGCCGTGGAATACGGCCGCACGGTCGGTGGGAAAACTCTCATGGCCATGGATTTTCAGGAACGCGCCCTGGCTCTCAAGGCCATGGCGATGTACCTGCAGGAGCACAAGAAAGAGCTCTACGATCTGTCTATGCACACAGGTTCCAGCAAAGCGGATAACGGCATTGATATCGACGGCGGGTTTGGCACTCTGTTTTCCTACGCCAGCATGGGCCGTCGCGAACTGCCCTCCGGCAACGTGGTGCACGAAGGCCCCGTTACGCCGCTGGGTAAAAACAACCACTTCGCCGGCACCCACATCATGGTGCCTCGCGGTGGCGTAGCCGTTCACATAGACGCCTACAACTTCCCCGTGTGGGGCATGCTGGAAAAGTTTGCGCCCACCTTTCTGGCGGGCATGCCGTCCATCGTGAAGCCGGCTACCTCTACCTGTTACGTGACCGAACTGGCCGTGCGCCTGATGCACGAATCCGGCGCTCTGCCCCAAGGCAGCCTCCAGTTGATCATCGGAAGCACCGGCGATCTGTTCGAGCACCTGGAAGAGCAGGATGTGGTCACCTTTACCGGCTCGGCGAAAACCGCCCGCATGCTGCGCGTTCACCCGAACATCATCAACCGTTCGATTCCGTTCAATGCGGAAGCCGACTCGCTGAACAGCGCCCTTCTGGCGCCGGATGTCACGCCGGAACACGAAGAGTTTGATCTGTTTGTGCGGGAAATCGGCCGCGAGATGGTCGCCAAAGCGGGGCAGAAATGCACCGCAATACGCCGGGTGATCGTGCCTCAGGATCAGGTGCAGGCGGTGTGCGACAAGCTCAAGGAACGGTTGGCGAAAATCACCACGGGCGACCCTTCCGTCGAAGGCGTGCGCATGGGCGCTCTGGCCTCTATCGATCAGTTGGAAGACGTCAAAGCCAATATCCAGGAACTGCTGAAAACCAGTGAGCTGGTTGTCGGGGGCGAAGGCAACTTCAAGCCCACCGGCGAAGGCACCGAAAAAGGCGCGTTCATTGAGCCCCACGTGCTGCTGTGCCGGAATCCGGAAAACGGCTGTGGCGCCCACGACATCGAGGCCTTTGGCCCGGTGGTCACGATTATTCCCTACAACACTCTGGACGACGCCGTTGAGCTGGTTGCCAAAGGCCGTGGCTCGCTGGTTACCACAGTCACCACCCGCGACCCGGTAACCATCGCCAAGCTGGCCCCGGCACTGGCGGCCTATCATGGCCGCCTGCACTTGCTGGATGCGGAAGCCGCAAAAGAATCCACGGGTCACGGTTCACCCCTGCCCATGCTGAAGCACGGCGGCCCGGGGCGCGCCGGCGGTGGTGAAGAGCTGGGCGGTATTCGCGCTGTGTATCACTACCTGCAACGCACCGCCATTCAGGGTTCGCCCACCATGCTGGCCGCAGTTACCGGTGAGTACATTCGCGGCGCCAAGCTCATCGAAAACGAGGTGCACCCGTTCCGCTTCCACTTCGAAGATCTGCAGATAAACCAGTCACTGCTAACGCACCGCCGCACGGTCACGGAAGCAGATCTGGTGAATTTTGGCTGCCTGTCTGGCGATCATTTCTATATGCATTTCGATGAGATCGCAGCCCGTGAGAGCCAGTTCGGAAAGCGCATTGCCCACGGCTATTTCGTGCTGTCTGCGGCGGCGGGTTTGTTTGTTCACCCGGGCGAAGGCCCGGTACTGGCGAACTACGGCCTGGACACGCTGCGCTTCATTGAGCCGGTCGCGCCGGGCGACACCATTCGCGCCCGACTGACCTGTAAGCGCAAGATTGATCAGGGCCGAATCTCACCGGATGGCCACCCGCAAGGCGTGGTTGTGTGGGATGTTCAGGTAACCAATCAGGAAGACGAGCTGGTTGCCAGCTACGATATTCTGACGCTGGTTGCCAAGAAGGCTGCCCAGACACCGGAATAATGTGCCCGAACGTGAAAAGTCGCCAGCAGCGCTCAGCTCTGGCGACTTTTTTGTGGATGAGTGTGATTGATAACGTTGGGTATACCGGCTACAGAGTAATGAGAATACCGCCACCGGCCAGAATAATGACCACCCACCAGGCGGGCAGCTTCCAGACGCTGAGCAGAAGAAAGCCGGTCAGCGCCAGGGCGAACTCTCCGGGGCCGAGAATGGCACTGACCCACACAGGCTGGTAAAGCGCCGCGCCCAGAATGCCGACTACCGCAGCATTAGCGCCCCGCATCAGTGCCTGCGCGCTGTTCCAGCGGCGGAACCGGTTCCAGTGCGGCATCACTGCCACCAACAGCAGCAACCCGGGAAGGAAGATCATCACCAGCGCCAGGCCGGCACCAAACAGGCTGCCGCCCAGTGGCGTCATGACCGCACCCAAATAGGAAGCAAACGTGAACAGCGGCCCGGGCACTGCCTGAGCGGCGCCGTAACCGGTCAGAAACGCCTCCGCACTGACCCAGCCCGACTGCACCACCTCCGATTCCAGCAGCGGCAGCACCACGTGCCCACCACCAAACACCAGGGCACCAGCACGATAGAAGGCATCCATAACCGCCAGAATGGCGGAGGGGTCAGGGCTAGCCCAAACCAACAGTGGCAAACCGGCCAACAAGGTAACGAAGACGAGTCCCGCCAGGTTGCCGGCGCGCGCCGAGACGGGCAGGGAGAGTTCTTGAACGTTGATTTCAGTGCGAACCCGGCAAAGCATGATGCCGGCCAGGGCTCCGACCGCAATGGCCACCACTTGGCCCAGCGGACCGCTGACCAGAAACACAATGAACAGGGCACCCAAGGCAATACCGGCACGCCGGCGATCAGGGCACAGGCTGCGGGCCATACCCCAGACGGCGTGGGCGACGATGGCCACCGCCGTCACCTTGAGACCGTGAACAATGCCTTGGCTAACAGGGCCGTCGAGCACACTGCCGGCGCCCAGGGCGAACAGCACCAGCAAGATGGCGGAAGGCAGAGTGAACGCAGCCCAGGCGGCGGCAGCGCCCCATGGGCCAGCGCGCATCAGCCCCAGAGCGAAGCCAACCTGGCTGCTGGCGGGGCCGGGCAAAAACTGACACAAGGCCACCAGGTCGGCATAGTCCTGCTCGGTCAACCAGCGGCGACGTTCTACGAACTCGGTGCGAAAGTAGCCGAGGTGGGCAACAGGGCCGCCAAACGACGTCAGGCCCAACAGTAGGAAGGCGCTGAAAACTTCTTTGGCGCGCCCCGGAGAAGCGGGTTCAGGACTCATCGACGGGCTCCCTTTTAACCTGACCTGCTATCTGATCAGCGAGATGAAGCCCGCAAATTATCACATGCCGAGATACGCCTCACGCACTTTTTCGTTGCTCAACAGCTCACGGCCCGAGCCTTCCATCACCACCCGGCCGGTTTCCAGCACGTAACCACGATCGGCAAGCGCCAGCGCCTGAGAAGCGTTCTGCTCCACCAGAAAAATGGTCATGCCTTCGTTTTTGAGCTCTTTAACGATGTTGAAGATTTCTTCAATGATCAGCGGCGCCAGCCCCATGCTGGGCTCGTCCAGCAGCAAAAGCCTGGGCTTTGCCATCAGGGCGCGCCCCATGGCCAGCATCTGTTGCTGGCCGCCGGACAATTCGCCCGCCAGGTTTCGGCGTTTCTGGCGCAGTATGGGGAACTTTTCGTACATGCGCTCAATGTCGTCGTTCACTTCCGGGCTACGCCCCCGGGTGTAGGCACCCAGCAGCAGGTTGTCCTCCACGCTCAGGTCTTTGAACACCTGGCGGCCCTCGGGCACCTGCACAATGCCACTGGCAACACGGCGATCCGTTCCAACCTTCAGCAAGTCTTTACCCTCGAAGGTAATGCTGCCGCTGTCTGTTGGCTGCAGGCCGGAGATTGTCATCAGCAACGTCGACTTGCCAGCACCGTTAGCGCCGACCAGAGACACGATTTCACCACGGTTGATATGAATATCAATGCCGTGAAGTGCCTCAATCTGGCCGTAAGAAGTTTTGAGGCCCTTGATCAACAGCATTTCTTCCGTGGCGTGCTGTGTGGCTTTGCGCGGCGCATGATTCAGCCCCAGGCCGCCCAGTCGCTCCGGCGTATAGCTCACGATGCGGTGGCGAAGCTCACGGAATTCATCCCGCACCCGTTCGCCAAACAGTGGATCATTTGCCTGGTCGCGGGATTCAATGATCCGGTGCCAATCGTCTTCATTCAGCACTTTACGCGCCCGGGGAATAACAACCCCTTCCTCTTTTTTGATGTGCTTGCGCAAGGCTTCGGTAAACCTTGCCAGCGCGTGACTGAAATTTTCCTGGCCTTCGGGCCAGCGCTCCACGCACAGGGTCAGCAGGTGTCGCAACTCATTGATCTTCTGATCGCCGATGACGTACCCGTGTGCCAGCTTACCCAGCAGTGGCTTGGTCTCCGGCGATTTTTCTCCCAGCACGCGATACAGCACGATCTCTTCCGGAGAACTGTGCACCCGCCGGGCAAAATGCTGGATGTAATCAAAAATGGTGTTAAACAACGTCTCATCGGGCCGTTGTTCATTGATATTCATGTCGTACTGAAGCTGATCCAGCAAATCCAGAACGCGCCACAGCGATTGGTGCTCTTGAACAATCGTGCTGATGGCTTGCTGGCTGTAGCTGTCTTCAGGCGCAACGTTGGTCGGTGTTTGTGTTTGTACAGATGTCATGATGAATAATCCTCGCTCCGTTTAACCGCCCAGATAGGCCGCGATTACATCCGGGTTTTCGCGAATCTGTTCCGGCGTGCCTTCCGCCAGCACGCGCCCGTAGTTCAGTACCAGCAAACGGTCGGAAATACCCATCACCAGCTTCATGTCGTGCTCTACCAGCATCACGGTAATGCCCTGCTCGGCAATCTTGCGGATGAGATCTTCCAGCGCGGCCGTTTCCACCGCGTTCAGTCCAGCGGCTGGCTCATCCAGCAAAACGACTTTCGGCTCTGCCGCCAGCGCCCGGGCAATTTCCAGGCGCTTCAGCGCGCCATAAGACATAGCTGAGGCTTCGGTATCAAGGTATTCTCCGCAGCCAACGAAGGCCATCAGCTCAGCGGACTTTTCCCTCGCGGCCTTTTCACCACGGGTCAGCGCGGGCAAACGGAACAAGGTGGTCAGGAGACTGCTTTTCAGGGTCAGGTGACGGCCAAGCATCACATTTTCAATCGCCGTCATGTTCATGCAGATCTGCATCTGCTGGAACGTGCGACACATGCCCCGTTCTGCCAACTGGTTCGGCTCGAGCTTCGCGATGCTTTCACCGTTCAGCTTCACTTCGCCACCGGTGGGAACATACAGGCCCGTAATCAGATTGAAGAGCGTGGTTTTACCCGCGCCGTTCGGCCCGATAACCGAGTACACCTGGCCGGCATCAACCGAGAAACTCACGTCTTCTACGGCGTGCACACCACCGAACGCCTTGGACAGATTGTTAACTTCCACCAGAGCCGTCATGCGTCACCTCCAGCAGATTTCGACCGTCGTTTGGCCAGAAAACTGGCCGCCGTAGGCAGCAGGCCCTTGGGCATGAAAATCATGGTCAGCATCAGGATCAGGCCAAACAGTACCATTTCCATTTCCTGAAAATCGGCGAGCACTTGCGGCAAAAGTTCTAACACCACAGCGCCGATAATCACCCCGATGGTCGAGCCCATTCCGCCCAGCACCACCATGGTGATCAACAAAATGGAGAAGTCGAAACTGGCCACGGAGGGCGTTATAAAACCCTGGAAGTGTCCGTAAAGCGCGCCCATTACGCTGGCATAAACAGCGGAGATAACAAACACCAGGCTTTTGTACTTTGCCGTGTTCACACCCACCACGCTCGCCGCAACCTCTGAGCCGTGAACCGAACGCAAGGCGCGACCAATGGGAGAGTCGATCAGGTTCTGCGCCAGCCATACCGCGACCAGAAGCACAATGCCCGCAAACAGATACCAGGCCAGATCACCGCTTATGTCCAGCCCGAACAGGGAATACTGCCCAAAGGGGCTGAGCTCCCAGCCGAACACATCAAACGGGGGCACCGGCATGCCGTCTGGCCCACCTGTTGTCTCGCGCTCGTTGTTCAGGATGATGGCAATGATGAAACCGACGGCCAGGGTCGCCATGGAAAGATAATGGCCTTTCAGTCGCAAAATAGGACGGCCAACAACCCACGCAACGATGGCCACAGCAATGGCCCCGACCACTAACGCAGGAATGGCAGACCAGCCGTAAGTGCTGGTCATGATGGCGCTGAAATAGGCACCCAGCCCGAAAAACCCAGCGTGGCCCAGGCTGATCTGGCCGGCAAAGCCCACTAACAGGTTAAGGCCAACCACCGCACCGGCTATCAGGGCAATTTGAGTGGCCAGGCCATAATGAAAAGGATTCGAAATAAACAGAGGCACCGAAAACACAACGATGGCCAGAAACACCAGGCCCCTGAGACGGAACTGTGGAAGCCGATCAATCATCACACCCGCTCCACAATTTTGGCGCCAAACAGCCCCCGGGGCATGAAGAACAGCACCAACAGAATCATCGAGAAGGCCACGGCGTCTTTATAGTCTGAAGACAGGTAGCCAGCTGCCATGGCTTCAACCACGCCCAGAGCCAGGCCGCCAACCACTGCACCCATGCCGCTGCCCAGGCCGCCAATGGCCGCTGCCACAAAGCCTTTCAGCCCCAGAATGATGCCAATGTTGTACGACGTGAACGTAATCGGCGCCACCACAATACCGGCGACTGAGCCCAGCAGCGCAGACACCATAAACGCCAGCATCAGCACAACCTGAGTACGGATACCCACCAGACGAGCGGCATCCTTGTTCATTGAGGTCGCAAGAATCGCCTTGCCGGTCAGCGTGCGCGTGAAAAAGTACACCAGCGCGACAACCATCACAGCGCCCACACCCAGCACCCAGAGGCTCTGGCTGTTCAGCACAGCGCCAAAAATCTCAATGGGCTCGCTGCTGCTGAAGTTGGGCATTACATGATATCCCTTGCCCCAGACCAACTGGGCCAGGCCACGAATAAAAATAGACGCACCGATAGTGATAATGATCAGCGTCACCACATTGGCATCTTTTGCAGGGGCAATCGCCAAACGCTGCAGGGCAATACCCAGCAAGCCGGCCAGAATCACCGCAAGGACAACCGCGAGCAGCATGGGCACACCCATGGCTGTCATGGATACGGTCGCCATACCGCCGATCATCAGAAATTCGCCCTGGGCAAAGTTGATGACGTGGCTGGCGTTATAAATCAGGGTAAAACCCAAGGCGATCAGGGCATAGGTTGCACCAATCGTGATACCGGTGAACAGGTACTGCAGAAATTCAGAGAACATAATCGGGTCCGCTAGCGCAGCGGCTGGCAACGCCCTTTCAAGGGCGTTGCCAGCCTGTAGTACGGATGGGGATAAGCTTAGTTAATCAGCTTCCAGCCACCGTCCTGAACTTCCAGAATGCGGAAGGAATCAGCTTTCAGACCGTTGTGATCGTCTGCTGACATGTTGAACGTACCGGTAACGCCCACGTGACCCTGAATGCTTTCAAGGGCATCGCGTACAGCGGCTTTATCTGTGCTGCCCGCTTTCTTGATGGCTTCAACCGCCAACATCAGGCCGTCATAGGCGTAGGCACCAAAGGTAGACACCTTCTCGTTCCAGCGAGCTTCGTATTCGCTTTTGTAAGCCTCAACCACGGGCTTTTGCGGATCTGATTCGGGCAGCGAATCTGGCACCAACAAGGGTGAAGCCGGCAATCTGAGGCCTTCGGCACTGCTGCCGGCCAGATCAAGAAAACCGTCTGAGGCAACACCGTGAGACTGGTAGAACGGCAGATCAATACCCAGCTGGGCATAGTTACGGGTAACAATGGCAGGGCCTTGGCCAAAACCGAAGTTAAGAATGGTTTGCACACCTTTGGTGCCGCGGATGTTGGTTAGCTGCGCGGTCATGTCGGTATCGGAGCCGCCGTAGGTTTCGTCAGCCACAATCTCGATTCCGCCCATTTCCTTGGCCGCCGCAAGCGTTTGTTCACGCCCGGAACTGCCAAAGCCACCCGTACCCGAGATCAGACCAACCTTGGTCAGGCCGCGCTCTTTCATATCATTCAGAACGCGCTCTGCCGCCATACGGTCGGTTTGCGGAGTTTTGAAAACCCACTTTTTAACCGGCGTCGTGATGACCACGGCACCCGCCAGCGAGATAAATGGAATCTGGGCCTGTGCAACCAATGGCACAGCCGCCATGGTGGCACCGGTGGTGCTGCCGCCAACGATAATGTCTACCCGGTCGGACCGGATCAGGCGGCTTGCGAAGTTAAGCGCCTTGGAAGCGTTGCCTGCATCATCGTAATGAACAAGTTCAAGCTGACGGCCCAGAACGCCGCCGTCTTTGTTGATTTTTTCAACGTACATCTCCATGGTTTTCAGCTCAGGATCACCCAGAAACGATGCGGGACCGGTAACCGAAAGAAAGGAGCCAATACGGATGGGTTCAGCTGCCTGAACGTTCATGGCCAGCAGCCCTACCGCTGCAATGGCCGCAAATTTGCTTGCACGACGCGTTATATTTTTGAACATTGTTGTTGTTCTCCAAAGTGTGGTCAGGGCGGTCTGGTTTTACAGGCCCTATTCTCAGCACAGCATGACAGACATTTGTCTATCACCCCCGTTAATGGCTATCCGCCATATCGATAATACGATACCGTTGGCGGATATCAACGGAAAATATTGTATCATTAAACCAGTGTCAACCGAGTACTGCGTTCAGGCGGATAACTTTTACAACGATCGATACCAATGTATTAGTATAAAGACGCCTTTTTGACAATTTCTCATAAGCACCCGACACACTCCGCCAGCAGGTTCAGCATGGCGGACATTCTGAAGAGATACACGAATCATGTCTGCAAAACATCAGCTCGACCGACTGATCCTCGACTTCCAGCAAAAACGGCCTTTGCGCGCTGGGTCTTTGATCATTACCACCTATGGCGACATCATTCACCCGCGCGGCGGTAACGTCTGGCTGGGCAGCCTGATGAAACTTCTGACGCCCATGGGCGTGAGCGAGCGGCTGGTTCGTACCTCAGTCTACAGGCTGGTTCAGGACGGCTGGCTGCAGACTGAAAAAGTGGGTCGGTGCAGCTATTACAGCGTTACCGGAGCGGGGCTGAGGCGCTTCCAGCAGGCGTTCGAACACGTGTACACGCTCGGCACGGACGACTGGGACGGCAGTTGGTGTCTGGTGTTTCTCAATCAGCTGGAGCTCGAAACGCGCGCCAAGGTTCGCGAAGAACTCAAATGGCTGAGTTTTGGCAATATGGCTTCAGGCGTTATGGAACATCCGCGCTTCACGCGCCACGAACTGGTGCCTCTGCTTCAGGAATGGGGCGCGCTGGAAGACACCATCGTGATGCAGACCCAACCCCTGGAACAGCGCAGCCCAAAGGCTCTGCGCAGGCAGGTCAGAGAAAGCTGGAACCTGGACGAACTGGGTTTCCGTTATAAGCGCTTTCTGGAAAAATTCCGGCCACTGTGGAAGGATCTGAACACCCACGACAACCTGAGCCCGGAAGACTGCGTTACGGTTCGCATTCTGCTGATTCACGAATACCGCAAAATTCTGTTGCGAGACCCCCTGCTGCCAGACGAACTCCTGCCGGGCGACTGGGAAGGGCGCAGCGCCAAACAACTGTGTCGCAACCTGTACCGGGCAATATACAGCCGCGCCGATGAGCACCTGGCAAACGTACTGGAAAACGCCTCTGGCCCCCTCCCCGGCCCAACTCAAGGGTTTTATCGGCGCTTCGGCGGTCTGGTTGAGGAAAACTCTGTTAACAACAGGGCCGTTGTGGCGGAAGCATCAGCCTGAACATTTATCAATTCCTGCGGCCAATATCCTCGTGGCGTGCCGTTATAATCTGCAATCATTTGCACCTTTGTGCTGCCGTCTACTAAGATGTATTTAAAGTAAATCAAATAGGAAGGTTTATGACGCCAACCATTGCCATTCTCCTGATCATTACCTTCGTACTTTCGACGGTTGGGCTACTGCTACTGATCTGGTCTATCGCCAACAACCAGTTCAGTCACGGGCAAGAAGCGGCGCGCACCATTTTCTCTCCGGGCGAGGAAGGCCACAGTGAGGACCCCGCGCTGGCGGCCGAGCCGGCTTTTACCGGTGACAACAGCGAGCAGGCAGCCGCCATCAAGGGCCGCTGGACGGCCGACCAGTCCTCGCGAACAGCGGTGTTGGCCTGGTTGAGTTCGGCCATTTTCTGGCTGGTTCTGGGCTCCATTTTCGGGTTGATATCCTCTTTAAAAATGCACCTTCCCGAGTTTCTGATATCCAGTGAGTTTCTTACCTTCGGGCGGGTGCGCCCCGTACACCTGAACGCGGTTACTTATGGCTGGGCCTCCATGGCCGGGATTGGCGCAGCGCTTTTCCTGATTCCCCGACTGTTCAAAACCTCCCTGGCAGGCGGAAAGTACGCCGTTATGGGCAGCGTTATCTGGAACATTGGCCTGGTTTTGGGGCTGATCGCCATTACCCTGGGTTTTTCCGACGGCGAAGAATGGCTGGAGTTTCCCTGGCAGGTTGATCTTCTGTTTGTGGTGGGAGGCGGTTTGTGCGCCATACCCTTACTGCTTACCGCCGCCAATCGCAAAGTGGAACACCTCTACGTCACCAGTTGGTATCTGATGGCCGCACTGGTGTGGTTCCCCATTTTGTTTCTGATCGCCAACCTGCCTTTTACGTTCCCCGGCGCCTCCGGCGCTACCGTTAACTGGTGGTTCGCACACAACGTTCTCGGGCTTTGGGTAACCCCCATTGGTATTGGCATCGCCTACTATATGATTCCGAAAATTCTCGGCCGGCCGATTATCTCTTACCAGTTGTCGCTGATCGGCTTCTGGTCTTTGGCGCTGTTCTATAGCCAGGTTGGTATTCACCACATTATTGGCGGCCCCATACCCACGTGGTTGGTCACCCTCTCGATCGTTCACAGCGTGATGATGTCGATTCCGGTCATTACCGTTGCGATCAACCACCACGGCACCATGATGGGCAATTTCAGCCGCCTGAAAGACTCGCCAACCCTTCGCTTTGTGTGGATTGGCGCGCTCATGTACACCGTTTCGTCGCTGCAAGGTTCCATGGAAGCGCTTCGCAGCGTTAACGTTATCACCCACTTTACGCATTACACCATCGCCCACGCCCACCTTGGCATGTATGCCTTCCTCAGCTTCATCCTGTTTGGTGCCGTTTACTTCATCATGCCCCGCCTCACCAACTGGGAATGGCCCTGGCGCAGGCTGATCAGCCTGCATTTCTGGCTGGTGAGCATCGGCATCCTGATTTACGTGGTGTCTTTAACGATTACCGGCTGGAAACAGGGCGTGGCCTTGCTCGATGCCACCATGCCCTTTATGGATATTGTGCGCATGACCATTCCGGGGCTTCAGGCCCGCACCGTAGGCGGCGCGCTGATGACGCTGGGACACCTGGTGTTTGCATTCCATTTTGTCGCAATGTTGATGCATCGCGGCGTCGGCAACGAGCAACCCACACTCTTCCGTAATTCTGTCAAGGAGCCCACTCGATGAAACGTGCTCTCGCAATTATGGTCGGTGCTGCGCTTATTCTTTTGTTAGCGACGCTTACGCTGGTGGTTATGCCGTATCTACAAATGTCGGCGGAACAGGTTCCACCGGATCTGAAACCCTACACCGAGCAGCAACAACGTGGCCGGCAGGTGTATATCGCCAACGGCTGTGTGTACTGCCATAGCCAGCAGCCCCGGGACCCGGGTTACGCGCCCGGAGACAGAGACCGGGGCTGGGGCCGCCCTTCTGTTCCCGGCGACTACGCTTACGATCAGCCTCACCTGCTGGGCACCATGCGTACCGGTCCTGATCTGTTCAACGTTGGCGTACGGTTGCCCAGCGTCGACTGGCAACTGCTGCACCTTTACAACCCGAGGATCGTTCACAGAGACAGCATCATGCCGTCTTATCCCTTCCTGTTTCGCGAGGTAGACAAAGCGGCCGAGGGTGACAAAGTAGTGTACCTGCCGGCGTCTTTTGGCCCTGAATCCGGACAAGTGGTTGCCACTGACGATGCGCTCGCGCTGGCTGAGTACATGCTTGCGCTTGATCATACTTACCCGGCACCTACCTTGCCGACAACCGATAAACCCAAGGAGTAACGTGCGCTATGAACGAGCATGATCATCGCGCCCAAAACCGTGAAGCGCCCGAACCGGAAGAAGGCACCCGCGCCGCTCCCAAATTTGTGTTCGCCTGGATCGCCATTCTGATTGTATGGGGCGTTGGCTACTACGCCTGGCAGATTGGCAAGCCCATGCTGGGCGGTGATAGCCGCACACCCGTTGCAGCCGAGCACCCACAAACCAACCCGGCCAAAGACGTAACGGCAGAGCAAGCGGACGGTGTTGAAACGAATGATGGTACTGACACGGCGGACAGTGTTGAAGCGGCTGACAGCACTGAAACCTCCGCCGCTTCAGAACCTGACAGCAGCATCGCCGCGGCAACCCCTGATGGCGCGGCACTTTTCGGCGCCCATTGCAGCGCCTGCCACCAGGCGAGTGGGCAAGGTATACCGGGTGCCTTTCCACCCCTGGCGGGAAGCAAATGGCTACAGGGTGATCCGGCTATTCCTGTCGCCATCGTTCACGATGGTTTACAGGGCAACATTGAAGTGGCAGGCAATACCTTTCAGGGTGCCATGCCCAAGTTTGGCGGCCAACTCTCCGATGCAGAGCTGGCCGCTGTGCTGAGTTATACCCGCAGCCAGTGGGGCAATGACGCAAGTGACATCAGCCCGAAAGTGGTAGCAGAGCATAAAGAACGTTTCGGTGACCGCGCAGTATGGTCAGCAGATGAGCTGGTGGAGGTATTCGGAAAGCCCTGAAATGTCCGCCAAAACCGCAAACACAGCCCACGAATCGTTGCACCAGGAAATCCTGATGATCGAGGGCATGCGCTGTGGTAGTTGCGCCATCGCCGTTGAAGCCCTTCTGAAAAAGCAGCCAGGCGTCAGTGATGCGGCGGTTAATTTTGCCGCTGATATAGCCCTTGTGTGTTGGGACGAACAAAAGCCCAGGCTTGCAAGCCTTCAACAGGCCGTTGCCCGTTTGGGTTATCGTCTGCACGATACGGTTGATCCCGAGCGCAGCCAGATCCAGGCGGAGTCCGTGCGCAAGCACCTGCAAAGACGACTGGCGGTTGCGGTCGTTTTTGGCATGTGGAGCATGATGCCGGCGCTGCTGATCTATCTGGCACCGTTCGGAGCGGTAGAGCCGGAGGTTCTCTGGCCCCTCGCTTTGGCCAGCGGCCTGTTTGCCGTGCCTGTTGTGCTCTATGCCGGATCCCACTTCTATCGTGTGGGGTGGCGCACAATGATTGCCGGCGCCCCCGGCCTCGACAGCCTGATTTTTATGGCGGTACTGGCCGCCTGCCTCATCTCGACCTGGCAACTTGTGTCCGGCAGCCATCATGTGTACTTCGACGCGGCCGTTATGCTGATCACTTTCCAGCTGATCGCAAGGCTGCTCGACACCAGCGTACGCCGCCGCGCCTCGGAGATCATTCGCCGTTACCTTCAGGATGTGCCCGAGCATGTCATCGTGAAAGCCCGTAGCGGTGAGCTCAAAACCCGCTTGGCCCGCGATGTTAAAGCCGGCGAACGCATTATGCTTCACGCCGGCGAACAGCTCGCCCTGGATGGCAACATTATCCGCGGGCAGGGTCAGGCTGACCTGTCCATGCTGACCGGAGAGCACCTGCCACACGCTCTCGGGCCAGGAGCCGAACTGCTTGCTGGCTGTCAGTTGGTTGAAGGCGAATTGGAACTCACCGTTACGGCCGTTATGGGTGAGCGCCGCATCGACCGCTTGTCGCGCTCCATCAGCGCTCTGCTCAGCCGTAAAACAACCCTGCAGCGGCTGACCGACCGCATTGCCAGAATCCTGCTGCCCGTGATTGTGGTGGCGGCTGCACTGGCCGTAGGACTGGCTCTTTTGCAGGGTGTTCCCGCCCCCGAAGCGGCCGCCCGCGGTCTGGCGGTTATGATCATTAGCTGCCCCTGCGCGTTGAGTCTCGCCATTCCACTGGTTATTACCATGGGGCATGCGGGCATGGTCAATCGTGGCATCGTATTGCGTGACCCCGCTGCGCTGGAAGCCGCCGCGCAGGTAGGCGCGATTGTTTTCGACAAAACCGGCACGCTGACCACGGGCGAGCCCAGTGTGGACAGCGTTACACCGTTTGGCCAATGGACGGAAACCTCCCTTTTGCAGCTCGCACGCCGCACTCTGAGGGACTCAACGCACCCGGTCGCCCGGGGACTTGCGGCGGATACTGCACCCTCTGGCGCGGCCTCATTCAACGACGCGCGGGCCGATAGCCTTCGGGTAGATGGCGTACGGGTAGATGGCAGCCGGGAAAGCATCGCAGGTGCGGGCACGCGCTGGGTAAATGACGCTGACATCGCCTTGGCAGGCAGAGCACGCTGGCTTCGTGAGCAGGGCATTGAGGTGCCGTTCACCGAAGATACCGGAATGAGCGTTCACCTGGCCTTCAACGGGCTCTATGCCGGAAAAATCGGTTTTCAGGAAACTCTCAGGCCGGAAGCGACGCCGACGATCGGCCAACTGGCTCGACAGGGCTACGTGATTTACCTGCTCAGCGGCGATACCCGCCAAGCCTGCCTCAAACTGGCGGAGCGCCTCGGAATCCTCCCCAAACGCGTTCTTTCCGGCTACTCTCCGGAGCAGAAACACAGCTTTATAGACAACCTCGAAAAACAGACCAATGCCGTATTCGTAGGGGATGGACTGAACGATGGCCTCGCCCTTGCGGGCGCCAGGCTTGGCATTGCCGTTGGGCCTGCGGCCTCCGCCACCGGCGAGGCCGCAGCGGTCTATTTAACCGAGAGCATTGCAAAAGTGCCTGCCACTCTGCAACTGGCGCAACGGGCGCGCAAACTCATGCGTCAGAACCTGTTCTGGGCCGTAGGCTACAACGCGCTGGTTGTGCCCTTGGCCGTCATCGGCTGGGTGCAACCCGTTATTGCAGCCCTCGCCATGTCGCTCAGCAGTTTGTGTGTTTTGCTCAACAGCCTGCGCATGCAAAACCAGGTGCCGGCGGATGAGCCGGACACCTCGCCGAAGGCCGGAGAGGTCAGTGTTCCGGCTTAGCCTGTCTGAGTGATCGCACAAGCCCAATGAAGGTTACGGACCAGGCTGCCAGCGCAAGATAGAAAAAAGTGACGGGTATGAAATCAAGAAAGTGAAACCCCAATGCGCCGGCCATCTCATGGGTACTGGCGGCGTACATTCCCAACGGAAACACCGCTCCCCAGTACAACGGGTCGTATTCCAGCGGGAAGCGCTTGTACACATGTCGCCATATACCAAGAATGAGCAACATGGGTATCCACCAGGTTCCGGTCGCCCAGTAAAAAACAGAGAAACCTTTCAGAAATGGCAACAAGGAATCAAGGAAAGGCGCATCTCTGACATTCAGAATCAGCAGGGAACCGGCCAACGTTGAAATCGCCATAGCGCCCATGTTTATCCAGTAAGGCGGTGCAAGATCACCCGGAGAGAACTTGAAAAAGGTATACCGGTAAAAGATCAGCGACATCATCCAGATGTACAGCATGCCACCCCAAAGCCACATGGATAACGCCAGAAAATTAATGCCCATCTTGTAAGGTTGCGGCATCTCCACCGCGATTAACGCACTGAGTACCGCAATCGACTGGGTTGCCACAACCGCCAGCAACCACCCGCCGGTAATACCCTTATCCAGGGACGGTTTTTCCTCCTTCACGGTGAACGCCGTAAAAATTGTGTAAATCAGCGTTAACCAGAGCAGGATAGCAACCACCCAGAGAATTCGACCGGCCACGGTGTTATCCGTGAGCATAATAAACTGACTGCCAAGAACGCTTGAGCCAGCAGGCAGAGTAAAGAACCCGGGGCCACGCAGGTGGTCCACAACGTCGAGCAGAAATTCCCGACGGTACCGCAGAAACCGGGCAAACATGGCAACCCACAACACTCCATAGAAGCCGATGTTTACGTACAGCAGACTGATGGCTATCCGATCAAAACCCAACATGTGGGCGGTTAACGATATGATGCCGGTTGCCATCACCATGCCAAAATAGGCCGGTGACAGGCTTCTGAGATCGTGTGTCATACCTCGCTCACTCGCATTTCCTCTCTAATTTCTTCCCAGTTTACCCCACCGCCGGGCATGTCCTCACGTCCTTACTAATGAATGCATAAGGAGGCATTGAACGGATTTCCTGTTCATCTCTCTCAAAATACCTCGTTTGATCTCCCGCGTTTGGGCGTTTAAATTGAATGTCATTAAAAAAGCCGGTCTCGGACCGTTTTTAACACCCATCAAGGATCCTGTTTATGGCGCTTAAACTGAACATCGTAATCTGCAGTACCCGCCCGGGCCGCATCGGCCCCTCCATCGCGAACTGGTTTCATGAGTTTGCGGCAAACAACTCAGGTTTCGACTGCCAACTGGTGGATCTGGCTGATTTTGATCTGCCGATTTACAACGAGGCACATCACCCACGCTCAGGCATTTACGAGCACGCTCACACCAAAAACTGGTCGGAAAGCGTAAACGCCGCCGATGCCTTTGTGTTCGTTACCCCTGAGTACAACTATTGCCCGCCTCCGGCCTTTGTAAATGCTCTGAATTACGTTTACAACGAATGGAATTACAAGCCCTGCGGATTTGTAAGCTATGGCGGTGCAGCCGGCGGTATACGTGCCGCAACACTGGCCCGCCAGTTGGTGACCACGTTGAAGATGATGCCAATGGTGGAAGGCGTCATGGTGCCCATGGCATGGAACCATCTGGACGACCATAAGGTATTCCACTCCAACGATCTGATTGATCCTTCTGCCGTCGCCATGCTGGCCGAACTGGAAAAGTGGACGACAGCCCTGAAAACCATGCGCTGAACGCCGGTCAGAACCGATCAGCATTAGGCCTCGTGCCGTGGCGCACGATAGTGACGAGTGTCTACTCAAAGAAGTATCCTATTCGTTCATCATTGACTTGCAGGAGACAGACTCATGGCACTTTCCCCGTTTCATCTGGCTATTCCGGTACACGACCTGCCGGCGGCGCGGCATTTCTATGGCGAGACGCTCGGTTTGGCTGAAGGCCGGTCGAGCGATCACTGGGTCGATTTCGACTTCTACGGCCATCAACTGGTTATCCACGAGCATCCGAAGACCGCCTCGCAGGAAAGCGCGCATACCAACGCGGTCGATGGCCACGACGTGCCAGTGCCGCATTTCGGCATTGTGCTGGAATGGGCGCAGTGGGAAGCGCTGGCCGAGCGGCTGCGTGATCGCGATACACAATTCGTGATCGAGCCCTATATCCGCTTCAAGGGTGAGCCGGGCGAGCAGGCGACGATGTTCCTGTTTGATCCCTGCGGCAACGCGTTGGAATTCAAGGCCTTTGCCGACATGGGGCAGCTCTTCGCCAAGTAGACTGAGCCGTTGATTGCGGGTAGCAAGATGTGTCAGTTGTACAACGACTCGATGACCTCGTTGTATTTCTCATAAATTTTGCTTCGCCGCACTTTCATGGTGGCGGTCACCTCATCGTCATCGTGATCCAGCTCCTTGCTCAGCAGATGAAAACACTTGATCTGTGCCACTTGCGGCAACCTGTCATTGCCCTTGTCCACCTCGGTCTGTATCAACTCGCGCACCTTCTCTTGCTCGGTCAAGCTGCGAAACGTGGTGTAGGCGATTCGTTCCTGCTCCGCCCACTTTGCGGCCGTTTCAAAATCGATCTGGATCAGCGCTGAAACAAACTTGCGAGCTTCCCCGATAACAATGCACTCCTTGATATAAGGGCTCGCCTTGAGGGTGTTTTCAATTTCCGTAGGCGATAGATTCTTGCCTCCGGCGGTAATCATGATGTCTTTGAGCCGGTCTACAATTCGAAGCTGCCCTTCCCGCCACTCGCCTACGTCACCCGTATACAGCCAGCCATCCTTCAGGGTGGCTGCCGTTGCCTCATCGTTCTTGTAGTAGCCTTTGAATACCGTGCCACCCCGCATGAGGATCTCGTTTTGTTCTCCCAGCTTTACTTCCAGCCCTGCGACTGCGGTTCCAATGGTGCCAAGGCAAACCGTGTCCAGACGCTGGGCCGTTGCAACGCCCGTGCTTTCAGTTTGCCCATAAACTTCAACCAGGGGCACGCCCAACGTGCGAAAGAACTGCACAATGCCCGTTGAGATCGGTGCCGCGCCGGTAAGCGCGATGGTGCAACGGCGCAAACCGATAAAATTCTGCAGCGCACGGAACACCAGCCAGTAGAAAAGCCGGTAGGTGAGCTGCTCCCCCAGGCTCCATGTTGCTTTTGGTTTGGTCGCCATGGGTTCACACGCACTCATTGCGCGGTTAAAAAGCCACTGCCGCAAACGCCCTGTCTCCTGCATCTTGATGTAGATAGCAGAATGGAGCTTCTCCCAGATCCGCGGAACTCCGAGAAAAAACGTGGGCGCAATCTCCCTCAGGTCTTCTTGAACCGTGCGCAGGCTTTCACCAAAACTCACCGCACTGCCCACATACACCGGCGCAATATTGGTCAGTGCCTGTTCTGCCACGTGGCATAACGGCAGATAGGAAAGGCTGGTACTGTGCTGATCCACCTCCAGCAGTTCTATCAGCCCAGGCGCACCGGCCTGCACATTACCCCAACTGATCATGGCGCCCTTGGGTCGGCCGGTGGAGCCGGAGGTATAGATCATCAGGGCAATATCATCCATCTTCTGACGGTCGAGCAGTTGGTCGATCAGCTCCGGATGGGTTTTCTCAAACTCCTGCCCCATCTTCTCGATGTCTTCAAACGACGACGGCGGCGACGGATAGGCGCGCAAGCCTTTGTAATCAACAACGATGTTATGTTTGAGTTGCGGCAACTGGGGCCACGCCTCCAGCACTTTATCGGTCTGTTCCTGATCTTCGCACACCACCATTTCGGCATCGCTGTGCGCAAGCACGTAGGCCACTTCATTCCAGGGGCTGGTGGGATATACCCCCACGCAGATACCGTTTACCAGGCCAATGCCCATCTGCGCGATAACCCACTCGACCCGGTTTTCCGACAGTATGGCAACGTGGCCACCCTCTGAGAGACCCAGCGCTCGCAAGCCCAAACCAAAATGCCGCGAGCGCTGGTAATAGTCTTGCCAGGAATAGGCCTGCCAGATACCAAAATCCTTCTGGCGCAGCGCCAGCGCATCCGGGCGCTCTGCGGCGTGGGCCCGAAGCATCTGCACAAGAGTAAGATCACGAATGCGTGGTGTTGTCATGACAGCCACCGCTTACGGCGCTTATAGTGTTTGATGTCTCGGTAACTGCGGGTTTCTCCTTCTTTGCTTCCAACCCCGAGATAGAATTCCTGAACGTCCTCGTTGGACGAAAGCTTATCCGCCGGGCCGTCAATCACGATTTTGCCGTTTTCCATGATGTACCCATAAGACGCAATCGCAAGAGACACAGCCGCATTCTGTTCCACCAGCAGCATTGCCGTTCCCTGCTCCCGGTTTATACGGGCAATAATGGTGAATATTTCTTCAACCAACTGCGGAGCCAAACCCAGCGATGGTTCATCCAGCATGATCAGTTCTGGCTGAGCAATCAGCGCACGGCCAAGCGCCAACATTTGTTGCTCTCCGCCAGACAAATAGCCCGCAAGCTGCTTGCGGCGCTCCCTGAGGCGGGGAAAATAATCGTAAACCAGTTCGTAGGAATCACTCAGGGACGTCTTGCGCCCGCTAAGGGCATAAGTCGCCGCCACAAGGTTGTCTTCAACGGTCAGGTCCTCGAATACCCGGCGCCCTTCCATCACGTGAAAAAGGCCGTTGCGTACCAGCTTTTCCGGCGCCATGCCTTTTAAAGAGCGGCCTTTGAAGCGGATCTCTCCGGCCGTCACCTCACCGTCTTCCAGCGCCAGCAAGCCGGACACGCTTTTCAGCGTGGTGGACTTGCCCGCGCCGTTAGACCCCAGCAGCGCGACAATAGCGCCGCTGGGAACACGCAGTGACAGGCCCCGTAGAACCTGCACCGCCTTGTTGTAAACCACTTCGATGTTATCGATTTCCAGCAAGGCTTCCATACAGCGTCTCAGTCGAGGTGAATCCAGTCGGATACCGGCTCATAGCGCGCTTCTTTGGCATTCACACGCCAGATTCGACCCACCGGGAACGACATGTCGTGCACCGTAACCGGAATACCGATAATGCCGCCGGTGTCCCAGTCCTTGATAGACGCCAGAGACTCCGCCATGTTGTCGGCGGTCAGCTCTTTGCCCGCATCCATGGTGCGCTTGATCACTTCGGTCCAGACCATGGCGTTAAACCAGCCTTGTATGTATCCGGTGGGGCGGTAGCCGGCATCCGGATCACTCTTTTCGGCCTGGGCTCTCAGTGCGTCCAACATGGGACCACTCTCGGGGCTGTCGTAGTAGTTGTAGGGCATAACACCCATATAGCCGTCGGCGTCTGCACCCATCTTGTTGATAATGAGTTTGTCGGAAGACCAGAACGTACCCATAAACTGGGTGTCCAGGCCCATCTGACGCATCTGCACCATGAACTCGTTTATGGGCGATAGCACATAGCCGTGGAACACCACGAAGTCGGGGCGAGCGCGGCGCAGTTTCAGCACCTCGGCAGACACATCGACACTGCCGGGCTTGGTGACAATTTCTTCCACCACTTTGATGCCCATCTCGGCGGCTTTGGCCTTGCCGTTTTCAATGGGATCTTTGCCAAACTCGGTGTCGCTGTATACAAATGCGACGGTGGGCATGTCGCCGTCCTTGCCCTGAGTGGCAATGTACTCAAGGATGATTCCGAACATCTGGGTGTAATTCGGGCCGGGGACGAACTGATACGGATACTGTTCATTGTCTGTCAACGCGGTCGCAAACGAGGCACCGCTCATAAGCGTGGTGCCTCTGCTGTTCAGCTCTGAGGCAATTGTTTTCATGAACCCTGTGCTGTCGCCGTAATAAACCGGAACCGTGTTACTGCCGGTGATTTTCTTGAACGCGGCGACGGAACGATCAACCTCATAGCCGGTGTCTTCCATTACATACTTCACCGGATGCCCGTTGATTCCTCCCTGGCTGTTGATCCAGCTTGTGTAATCCGTCAAACCGGCATGGATATGCACTCCGGCAAACGCGAATACGCCAGACAGCGGAATGGAACCACCAAATACGATGGGCTCTTTGTCCTGCGCCATGGCGGGCGAGGCGACAACAAGCGCTGCGGCAATACTGCCAACGCCTGCAAGTCTGCGGCCCTTACTGAGGATATTTTTGAACATGTCTGTTCTCCTTGCGGCTTTTTGTTGTTAAATCCACTAGTTTCGGAAGGGCCATAAACTGAAAAAGCGCCGTATTCGGTGCCAGATCTCCGCCAGCCCGTGCGGTTCAAAGATAAGAAAGCCCACAATCAGTGCACCGAAAATAATTTCGAGCATCGGCGACATGAATATCGGGGCGTTTGGGTAGAACGGTGTGAGGGCTGCCGTCAGCAAACCAAGCGCCTCTGGGATCAGCGTCATGAAGGCGGCCCCGAGAATGCCCCCCAGCAAGTTACCCATACCCCCCACAATAACGGCCGCCAGATAGAAAATGGACATGGAGAGCGGGAAGCTCTCCGGCGTGACGACCCGGTAGAAATAGGCAAACAGACCGCCCGCCACACCGGCATAAAACGAACTGAGCGCAAAGGACATGAGCTTGTAACGCAGCAGATTGATACCCAGTATTTCGGCCGAAATGTCCCGATCCCGAATGGCGATAAACGCCCGGCCAGTGCGGGTGCGGAACACATTTTTAGCCCCGAGCACCATCAATACCGCCAGCGGCACGATGATAAAGTACATCCGGAAATCGCTCTGGAACGTGAAACCGAAAAAATGCGCCGGCTCCAGGCTTAGCCCGCCCATACCGCCGGTAACAGACTCCCATTCAGCAAAAATGAAATGCAGGAAAACGCTGCCGGCCAGGGTCGCAATGGCCAGATAAAGCCCTTTCACCCTGAGGGATGGAAGCCCAACAAGAATACCCACCGCGGCCGCAAGCAAGCCGGCAAACAAAAGCGTTATCGGGAAAGGCAGCTCAGTGTTTATCGACATCCAGGCGACGGTGTAGCCACCCACACCCATAAAACCCGCCTGCCCGAGAGAAATCAGCCCGGTAAATCCGGTCAGGATGTTAAGCCCTGTTGTACTGATCACCGCAATGCCCACCAGGCAGCCCATGTACAAAAAATAGGCATCGGCCATGAAAGGAAAAACCGCAAGCGCTAGCAGAAAACAGGCAAACCAGATTTTCTGGGTAGAGCTTGTCCAGATGGCCTCATCGGCTTCGTAACTCTGTTTGGCGTCACCAATGCGCATCCTACACTCGCTCTATTTCGTGGGTGCCAAAAAGACCGTAGGGCCGCAGCACCAGAATCACGGCTAATACCGCAAACGTTGCCGGCATACGGTACTCGCCACCCAGGTATGCGCCTGCCACAGTTTCCAGCCAGCCAATAAAAACGCCCGCAATCAGCGCTCCAACAATGCTGTCGAGCCCTCCCACAATCACCACCACCAGAACACTCAGGCCGATGGCACCAAACTGCGGACTAAGCCCTCCCGTCGCGGCTACCAGCACGCCCGCAAGCGACGCCGCCAGGGAGCCAAACACCCAGGCCATGTTGAACACCCGGCGCACGTTGATGCCCATGGAATAGGCGGCAGCCTGATCAGAGGCGGTGGCCCGCAGCGCCACGCCACCGCGGGAAAAACGAAAATACAGCAGATAAACGATGAGCAGTGCGGCACCAATGAGAAAGCCGTAAGCAATTTTAGGCGCCAGATACATTTCACCGATGAACACCGGCTTACGGGGAAGGAAGCCGGGAAGAAGCTGCGGATCAGCCCCCCACACCAGTTCGACCAGCCCCACCAGAATGCTGGCGATGCCAATCGTGACCATGACCACCGCAATGGGTGATTCTCCCAGCATGGGACGAATCATCACTTTTTCGATGACGCCACCCAGAACGCTCCCGCCAAGCACGGCCAGCGGCAGGGCAACCCAGGGTGACATCTCCATGCCCCCGGCGAAGGTCAGGAACAAGTAGGCCGCGAACATCATGATCTCGCCGATGGCGAAGTTGATGACCCGGGTGGCTTTGTAAATGATGACAAATCCCAGACCAATCAGTGCATAAAGGCCGCCCATGGCCAGACCCGCCAGACTGATTTCCCCAAAAAATAACCAGTCCATTCAAGCCACCTCCCGTTCGGGGTTCAGCTTCTTGCGCAGGCTGTCCATATCGCTGGTGCCCAGATACGCCTCGATGACTTCAGGATTATTTTGCACCTCCGCAGGCAAGCCCTCCGTAATAACCCGGCCAAAGTTGAGCACGGCAATGTGGTCGGAAATATCCATAACCATGCTCATATCGTGCTCCACCATCAGCACGGTTACGCCCCATTCTTCCCGGATATCAAGAATGAACCTGGCCATATCTTCTTTTTCTTCCCGGTTCATTCCCGCAACGGGTTCATCGAGCATCAATACCTTTGGCCGCATCGCCAACGCGCGGGCCAGCTCTACCCGCTTCTGAAGACCATAGGAGAGACTGGCGACCGACTGGCGCCGTATGTGGTCAATTTCAAGGAAATCGATGATGTGTTTCTCAACATCCCTGCGCACCGCCATTTCCTCTCGGCGTGTGGCACCAAAATAAGCCAGGGAACCCAGCAGGCCACTTTTCATGTGTACGTGGGCACCGAGTTTGATGTTGTCGAGCACCGTCATTCCCCGGAACAACGCTATATTCTGAAACGTTCGTGCAAGGCCCATGGCAGCGCGGGCCGGCGGTTTAATGCCCGCGAGCACATCGCCCTGATAACGGATGGTGCCCTGCTGGGGTTTGTAAAAACCGGAGATGCAGTTAAATAGCGAGGTCTTGCCGGCGCCGTTCGGGCCGATCACGGTGGTGACGGCGTTCTCCGGCACCCGGAAGCTCACGTCTTGCAGCGCTTTCACACCGCCGAACGACAGGGATAAATTATTAATTTCGAGGATATTGGGCATTATTCCCCGCACGCTTGCGATTATGGTTATTGTTGTTTACGTAAACGTCAGGCTAAACCCCTGAACTTGAGTTAAAATAGCCTATTCCTGCCATAAAAACCAAGACACTCTCAAAAATGCTCTGACCACTACTCTCAGCAACGGAGTTCCCAACCATGACAGACAACCCGGTGATCTCGGCGTTTAATGAACAAACCGGCGTAGCCACCCTGACATTTAACCGGCCGGAGGTTCTTAACGCCATCAACGTTCCCATGGCCCGGGCCTTTCGCCATGCAATTCAGGATCTGGCTCGCACCGCAGGGCTTCGCTGCGTTGTCCTTACCGGCTCCGGGCGTGCCTTCATGGCGGGGGGCGATGTGGCCAGCATGTCTGGTTCCCCCGATCAGGCCCGTAACGCGGTGAACGGAATGCTTGACGCGCTGATTCCGGCCATTCTTCAGTTGCGAAGCATGGATGCCCCGGTGATCGCAGGCGTTAAGGGTGCAGCAGCTGGCGCGGGTTTGAGCCTTGCGTTGATGGCAGACCTGGTCGTCGCCGAGGAGAACGCCCGATTCCTGATTGCCTACAACGGGATAGGCACGGTACCTGACTGTGGTGGCACTTGGTTTCTGCCCCACAAAATCGGATCGGCACGCGCTACGGAAATGATGATGCTTGGGCGAACCCTGAGCGCAATCGAAGCAAAACAGTTGGGTTTGGTAACCGAGGTGTCATCGGAGGCAAAATTTGAAGAGGTTCTGGCGGCTACCGTCCATCGCGTTGCCAATGGACCGACCCGGGCTTTTGGTGCATTCCGTCGACTGGTGGACGATGCCCATGGCAGCCCACTCAAGGTCCATCTGGAAGCCGAGCGACAGGCGTTTCTGACGGCCACCGAAACAGCCGACTTCGCAGAAGGCGTATCAGCGTTCCTCGCCAAGCGACCCGCCTTTTTTTCCGGCCGGTAACTGAAATCCATCCAATTGAATCTACCTTGCTCATCCGTCCGTAAGCGTTCAGCATTCTTATTCAGAAACGTGTTAACCAAAACAGGAATGTTCCCATGAAACACCGTTTGCAGATTATCCACCGTTCACTGGGCCTGGCGGCTCTTACAGGCACTTTGGCCGCTACTCTTGCCGGTACTCTACTTTCCGGCTCCGTTATGGCGGCGACCCCCATGGCCGAAAAACAGGCGCCGGGTTACTACCGCATGATGCTTGGTAGCTTCGAGGTCACGGCCCTGTCTGACGGCACCGTCAAATTGCCGGTTGACGACTTGCTGCTGAACACCACCAAAGAGCATGTCCAGGAAAGGCTCGCAGACAACTTCCTCTCGGCTCCGCTGCCTACCTCCGTCAACGGATACCTCATCAACACGGGCAACAAACTGGTGCTGATTGATACCGGCGCCGGCAGCCTGTTTGGCCCAACCCTCGGCAACCTCGCGAACAATATGAAGGCTTCCGGTTACGAGCCGGGCCAGGTGGATGAAATTTACCTTACCCATATGCACCCCGATCATGTGGGCGGTCTGATCTCCGATGGCAAAATCGTCTTCCCCAACGCCACGATCCGTGCCAACCAGGACGATGCGGACTACTGGCTGAGCGAGGAAAAACTGAATGCGGCAGCAGAAGGCGCAAAGGGTTTCTTCAAGGGCGCCATGGCATCCCTGAACCCCTATGTCGAAGCCGGCCAGTTCGAAGCGTTTGACGGTAATGGTCAAATTCTGCCAGGCATTTCGACCATCGAAGCCAAGGGTCATACCCCGGGCCATACCCTTTATAAAGTGGAGAGCGACGGCAATATCCTGATGCTATGGGGTGACCTGATCCACGTCGCCGCTGTTCAGTTCCCGGAACCGGATATTGCCATCCAGTTCGACACCAACAGCGATAATGCGGTCAGCGCGCGGGTAAACGAATTTGAACGTGCCGCAGACGCGGGCTATCTGGTGGGCTCGGCGCACTTGTCTTTCCCCGGCCTTGGTCACCTTACGCAAGCCGGTCAAGGGTACGAGTTCATTCCTGCAAACTATGAAGCAGGTGAATAACCGTGAACCCGACCATTGAACTACTGAAATCACATCGCTCTATCCGGAAGTTCACGGATCAGGCGATTCCACGGGAGCTTTTTGTGGAGCTCATCCGTGCCGGACAGAGTGCGGCCACGTCCAGTCACGTTCAGGCCTATTCGGTGATCCATGTGGTGAACCCGCAAAACCGGCAAAAGATTGCAGAGCTCGCCGGCGGGCAGGCTTACATTGCCGAGTGTTCGGATTTTCTGGTGTTTTGCGCCGATATGAAACGCTCCACGGGAGCCGCAGAAAGGGCGGGGGCAGACGTCGTTCGCGGCATGACAGAACAACTGGTGGTCGCCAGTGTCGACACCGCACTGATGGCGCAAAATGTAGCCATTGCCGCGGAATCAGAAGGCCTGGGGCTCTGCTACATCGGCGGTATCCGGAATAACCCTGCTGAAATCAGCGAGATCCTCCATCTGCCGGAACACGTGTACCCGGTGTTCGGGATGTGCCTCGGTTACCCTGACCAGCGCCCGGAAGTTAAACCCCGTCTGCCAGCCGAAACCATTCTCAAGGAAGACTATTACCAGGACGAACAGGATGAGGCCCAGGTAGCAGACTTCGACGCGACCATGAACACGTATTATCTGGAGCGCACCGGCGGCAATAAAGACACCAACTGGTCAGAGCAACTGAAACCCCTGTTCACCAGCAAACTGCGCCCGCACATGAAAGACTTCCTGCACGGAAAGGGCTTCAGGATGGAGTGAGCTGTTCAGGGACTGACTTTCTGCCACACGGTCAGTTCCGAAAGACTGTGCTGAAACTTGTTGCGAGTCTCGCGAATTACAAACGGTAAACTGCGAGGCTTGCCGACAATGCGGAAGTGGGGTTCGAGCGTGTCCCGCAGGCCATCCAGCGTTGTGTAGTCTTCACCGTTGCGCTGAAACCCGCCAACCCATTCTTCTTTGGGGGTGTATTCCTCAAGCCAGGTATAAGGCGAGGCAATGACCAGTAAACCGCTCCCATTGACCCGCTCATGTATCCTTGTCAGGAAGGTCGATGGCTTATACAACCGATCAATCAGGTTGGCCGCGAGCACCAGATCGTAACCGCTGAACTGAGGTTTCAGGTCGCAGGCATCGCCCTGATGGAAAGCCACCTTATCCACGGTTCGGTCCAGCCCCAGGTCCGCCAATGTGCGCTCATGGTAGCTCACGAGATCGCCCTCTTCCGGACGCTCATAGCGGACAAATTTCTGCTCCGCCATTTCCACACATTTCTGGATAAAGCTGGCCGAGAAGTCGACCCCATCCACATGTTCAAACTGCCTCGCCAGCTCGAAGGTGGATCGACCACAGGCACAGCCGATATCCAGCGCCCTGCCCATGGTTCGACCATTCATGGCATCAATACACGCCAGCGCCAGCTCCCTCGGGAAATTCGACTCCCCATGCCACTGCTCTCCGTAATTGAACTCGCAATACTGGGCAAGCGTCGTATCGTTTTCGTAATAACCACTCGGTCGCATTTACTCAGCCTCCAAAGGCACGTGTCGGAATTCCATCATACAACGGGAAACCACCGGCAGAAGAATCGAAGCCGGCATTGCAAGTGCGCACTGCGAAGATTTGACAGCAAAGGTTGAAACACTTGCCGTGAAGCTCCATATCGTTGGGCATACTCACGAAGGTCATGGCCGGGAGCCTCATGAACCAATCCCCTGACTACTCACTGCTGGAACTCGCGTCGGTTCGCGAAGGTGATTCTGTAGGCACCACACTGGCAAACAGCGTGGCTTATGCCCAGCACGCGGAATCGCTCGGTTTCAAGCGCTTCTGGTTAGCAGAACACCACAATATGGAAGGCATCAGCAGCTCTGCCACCTCCGTACTGATTGGCCACATCGCCGGCAAAACCCAAACCATCCGGGTGGGCTCGGGCGGCGTGATGCTGCCCAATCATCCACCCTTGGGCATCGCCAAGTAATTGGAGCGCGAGGAAATCTTTCACCGCCGCCCGTTCGCCCGCATTCCAAAGGCCATCCATAGAGC